>NZ_JANZKM010000039.1:0-19137 GCF_025642935.1 Curtobacterium sp. RIT-PI-V | reverse complement strand
CGAACACCGTGCGGCTCTCGGCGTCGTCGACCACGTACGGTGCGGTCCACTGGTAGCTCATCTCGGCGAGCTCCCGCATCATCGGCGACACGAGCCCGAGCGCACGGATCGCCACCGCGGGCATCCGGCGGACGGGCACGGGTGCCTTGCCGGCCGTGGCCAGCACCTCGGTCAGTGCCTGCCGCTGGGTACGAGGAGCGTTGCTCGGCACCATCCACGTGCGGCCGTGTGTCCGCTCGTCCGAGGCCGCCGCCATCAGGGTCCTGGCGACGTCGAGCACGTCGGTGAAGGTGTGCGGCAAGTCGGTCCTGCCGATCATCGTCACGGCCTTCCCCTGCAGCGCGGCCGGCAGCACCCGCGTGACGTGCCCGTTCGCCCCGATGCCCGGCCCGACGTAGTCCGAGGCCCGGACCTCGACCGCGCGGACCCGTCCGGCCCGGTGCGCCGCCAGCGCGTCCGCCCACATCCGCGCGCGGAGGATCCCCTTGTGGTCGGTCGCCGCGTCCGGGGTGTCCGGGCGCATCGGTCCGTCGACCGGGCCGTACGGGTACAGGTTCCCGGTGATGGCGTAGACGGCTCCGGTCCGCTCGGCAGCGGTCAGCATCGACGCCGCGAGCGGTGGCCAGGTGCGCTCCCACTGGGTGTAGTCGCCGGGGTTCGCGCAGTTGTACAGCACGGCGGCGCCGTCGGCTGCCCGGGTGAGCGCCTCGGCGTCGGAGGCGTCGAGCGCGAGGTGTCCGACCCCTGACAGGCCGGTGTCGCGGCCCGAGCGTGTGGCGACGGTGACGTGTTCGCCGCGTTCGGCGAGCAGTGCGGCGACGTGGCGGCCCACCGGGCCGGCGCCGATGACGAGGTGGTGGTGCGACATGGTCCCTGCTTCCTTCGGTTCGCGAGAGCGGTGCTCTCGCAACCAGGATGCGTGCTCGGCGATGAAAGAGCAAGAGCACTGCTCTCATTTGTGTGCAGTGCTCTCGTGTGGCATGGTGGCCGGATGGTCCCGACAGCACGCGAGCTCGCCCGGCAGACGATCCGGGCGGACATACTGGCCGCCGCGCGCACCCGCCTCACCGACGAGGGGCCCGCAGCGCTCAGTCTCCGAGCCGTCGCCCGCGACGTCGGCATGGTGTCGTCCGCGGTGTACCGCTACTTCCCGAGCCGCGACGACCTGCTCACCGCGCTGCTCATCGTCGACTACGACGAACTCGGCGCAGCGGTCGAAGCTGCGGACGCCGCGGCCGGCCCGGAACCGGGTGCACGCTGGGTCGCCGCGTGCCGCGCGATCCGATCGTGGTCCGTCGCGCACCCGGGCGACTTCGCGCTGCTGTTCGGGTCGCCCGTGCCGGGCTACGCCGCACCGCGCGAGACGGTCGTGCCCGCCGCGCGGACGACGCTCGCGCTGGTGCGGGTGGTGGCCGACGCGGTCGCGCCCGGCGGGGACGTCAGGTCTGGGTCGGGGGCGGACGGGAGGCCCGGATCACCCGCCGCGCCCACGGCGGCTCCCGGGGCGGCCGGTCCCGCCGTCGCGGACGCAGTGACCACCCTGCGGTCGTTCGGCATCGCACTGCCCGACGAGGTCCTGGTCCGCACCCTGATGGCCTGGTCGACGGTGTTCGGGACGATCTCGTTCGAGCTCTTCGGCCACTTCGTCGGCTCGGTGTCCGACGGCGCCGCCTACTTCGACCAGGTGATCGCGCGGCTCGCCGACGACCTCGGATTCGCCGCAGCGTTCTGACCGGTCGTCTGGTCGGCCCAGGCCGTTGTCCACGACTCGCACTCGGGGCCTGACAGAGTGCCGGTCGCTGCGGTAGACAGGTCCTTACGCCGAGGTCGTGCCCGACGACCGGAGCGGACGGACGGCACGGTGCCCCCTGGGCAGCGGCCGGACGGCACCACACCCGGGCGCGCGCTGCGGCCGGGGCCCGCGCGGATCAGGAGGCACCCTTGCGACGCAGCTCGGCCGACGGCCCCGCAGGCGGAGTGACCGGGTGACCGCGCTCGAGGTCAGCCGCCAGGACCGCCGCCGGCTCACCACCGGCACAGCCCGTCGTCGGCTCGTCACGGTGCGGACGGTCGCGCTCCTGGCGTCGATCGCCGGGGTGAACTACGTCGTCTGGCGCTGGGCCGCATCGGTGAACTGGCACTCCTGGTGGATCGCCGTACCGCTCATCCTGGCCGAGACCTACAGCGTGATCGACTCGCTCCTGTTCGCGTTCGGGGCGTGGCGCCTGCGCGAGCGCGGTGAGCCCCCGACGAAGCCGTCCTCGGACGTCACTGTCGACGTCTTCATCACCACCTACAACGAGCCCGTCGAGATGGTCGTGCGCACGGCCCGTGCGGCGCAGGCGATCACCCACCCGCACACGACGTGGATCCTCGACGACGGCAACCGCCCCGAGATGCGTGCGGCCGCCGACTCGCTCGGCATCGGCGTCATCACCCGTGGCGCCGACTGGATCGACCGTCCCCGGCACGCCAAGGCCGGCAACCTCAACAACGCCCTGCTCGCGACCCAGGGCGAGTTCCTGCTCATCCTCGACGCCGACCAGGTGCCCGAGCCCGGCATCCTCGACCGCACGCTCGGCTACTTCAAGGACCCGCGGATGGCGCTCGTGCAGACGCCGCAGTGGTTCGAGAACGTTCCCGAAGCGGACCTGCTCGGCAGTCAGGCGCCGCTGTTCTACGGGCCGATCCAGCAGTCGAAGGACGGCTGGAACGCCGCCTTCTTCTGCGGGTCGAACGCGATCCTGCGGCGCGAGGCCCTGATGCAACTCGGCATCTCCCGCTACGTGGTCGAGGTCGAGGCCTCGGTGCAACGCACGATCACGACGTCGCGGAAGCTGTTGGCCCGTGCGCGTGAGACCGAGACGGACCCGCGGGTGCTCGGTGCCCTGGACGAGGCCGAAGCCGTCGTCGACCGCGCCCGCGACCAGGTCCGGGCCGGCGAACCGCTCGGCGACGTCACCTACGCGTTCCAGCGGGGGATCGACACGATCGCCTTCCGGTTCGCCGCCGCCGACCTCGAGTCCGTGCGGAACGACCTGCAGGAACTCGCCGCGATGTCGACCGACGCGAACACCTTCGCCGGGCTCGACGACGCCGCGCTCGACGTGCTCGGGCGGCGCGACGCATCGCCGGTGGCGGCCATCGAGTCGATCGCGGTCCTCGCACGGGCACTCGACGTCAACCGCGACGACGAGGCGCAGCCGATCATGCCGCTGGCGACGATCTCGGTGACCGAGGACATGGCCACCGCCATGCGGCTGCACGGGCTCGGCTGGAAGTCGGCGTACCACGACGAGATCCTGGCGAAGGGCCTGGCGCCGGAGGACCTGCCGACCATGCTCGTGCAGCGGCTCCGCTGGGCGCAGGGCACCATGCAGGTGTTCTTCCGCGAGAACCCGCTGGTGCAGAAGGGCCTGTCCTGGGGCCAGCGTCTGATGTACTTCTCGACGATGTGGAGCTACCTGTCCGGGTTCGCCGCGATCGTCTACATCGCGGCCCCGGTGCTCTGCCTGTCGTTCGGCGTCGTGCCGGTGCAGGCCTACAGCGTCGACTTCTTCGCCCGGCTGATCCCGTTCCTCGTGCTCAACCAGCTGCTGTTCTGGGTGGTGGCCGCCGGCAGACCGACGTGGCGCGGGCAGCAGTACTCGCTCGCGCTGTTCCCGGTGTGGATCGAGGCGGTGACGAGTGCGTTCGAGAACGTGTTCCGCGGCAAGCCGCTCGGGTTCCGGGTCACGCCGAAGGTGCGCGACGAGACCGAGCAGAAGCCCCGGTGGGACCTCGTCAAGCCGCAGCTCATCGCGATGGGGGCGCTGGTCGCGGCACTGCTCCTGATCGGCATCCGGTACCTGACGGGCCAGGCGTCCGGCATCGCGCCGCTCGTCAACACCGCGTGGGTCGTCTTCGACCTGTTCATCTTCAGCATCGTGATCCGGGCCGTGCGCTACCGCGGCCCGAGCACGGGGATCCAGTCAGAGCACGAGTCGAGCACCGCCGGAGGACCACTGTGAGCGCCGAGACCACCTTCGACGTCGCCGCGACGCCCGTGTCGCTCGACGAGGTCCAGGACCGCTTCGGCGTCTGGTGGGACGGACTCGGCATCGACGATGCCCGGCTCCGCTTCGCGCTGGAGACCGCGCTGGCCGAGGTCGCCGCGAACATCGTGGAGCACACCACGCGGGCCGACCAGGAGACCGGTCGGCGCTACACCGTGCGGCTCGAGGCGACCGATCGGGCACTCACCGCGGAGCTCACCGACAACGGTCTGCCCGTGGACATCGACCTGAGCGCCGTCACGATGGCCGACGTCGAGCAGGAGAGCGGACGCGGCCTGGCGCTCGCGATCGCCGCCCTCGACCGTCTGGAGCACCGGCACGAGCACGGACACAACGTCTGGACGCTGGTGTGCGACCGGTGAGGCTGCTGGCGGCCCGCGTGGTCGCCGTCCTCGTCACGATCGCGACACTCCTGCTCGGCGGAGCGCTGCCCGCGTCCGCGATGACGGTGCACGCGGCCGCGGCGACGGAGCCCGCGAGCGGCACGACTTGGTTCGGTCCGGACCTCGACTGGGGCGACGACTCCCCGGCGGGCTACGAGGGACGACTCGGCGCGACGCCGTCGATGTACGGGGTGGAGATCGACTACCCGCTCGACCGCTCGGCCCGGCGGGAGCTCCTCCGCGCGACGCGTGCCGCGGCGACGCAGGGCGCGGTCCTCGTCGTGAGCCTCGAGCCCGGGCAGTCGCTCCGGTCACTCGACGCCGCCGACGCCCGCGCCGCGAACACCGTGTTCCAAGAGATCCACGACCAGTACGACACCCAGGTGCTCGTGCGGTTCGCGCCGCAGATGAACGGCACGTGGGTGCGCTGGGGGCAGCAGCCGACCCAGTTCGTGCAGGCGTTCCGGACGCTCGCGACCGCGGTGCACGGCGGCGACTCCGAGGTGCGCATGGTGTGGTCGCCGTCGTACGGTGCGGGCTACCCGTTCGGCGAGTCCGCCGGGCGCCTGGCGGACCTCTCCGCGACCGACGTCGCGAAGCTCGACACCAACGGCGACGGCGAGCTGACCGCGGCCGACGACCCCTACGAGCCGTACTGGCCGGGCGACGCCGCGGTGGACTGGGTCGGGTTGTCGATGTACTACTTCGGCAAGGGCAAGTCGACCGAAGCCGCTGGTCGTGACGTCCCCCTCACCCGCAACGAAGTGCCGGAGCGCGGCGAGGTCGAGTCCCGGTTCGACGAGACGTGGGGCTACGAGCAGCAGCAGGCGGACAGCTTCTACGACCGGTTCGCCGTCGACGGCGACCGGCCGATGCTGCTCGACACCGGTGCGTTGTACGACCACACCCGCCGGGGCGACGCAGAACTGCCGGTCAAGCAGGGCTGGTGGCGGCAGGTGATCGCCTCGGTCCAGGACCGCCCGTTGGTCCGGGGCGTGACCTTCCTCGAGACGAACCGCCGCGAGCCCGAGGCCGGAAACCGGGTCGCCGACTGGCGCGACACCGCGGTGCCGGGGATCGCCGGTTCGTTCCGCACCGACCTCGAGCGCGGCGACCACTTCGCCTTCGGGCCCGTCACGGACCGCGTCACCACGCACCAGGGCAACACCGCGACCGACCAGCAGTACGACACCGGCGGCGACCAGATGGCGTGGATCGTCTGGGTCGCCGTGGGCCTGGCGGTGGTGTTCCTGCTGAGCGGGCTGTTCGGACGGTTGCTGCCGACCTGGCGCTACCCCGACGACGGGAAACCCGGGCGTGACCTGCGGCTCGACCTGTTCCGCGGGTTCATCATCCTGGCGGTGGTGATCACCCACATCGAGATCGGCGGGCCGTACTCGTACCTCACGCTGCACGCGGTCGGTGCGATCACCGGCGCCGAGATGTTCGTGTTCCTGTCCGGCATGGTCCTCGGCATGACCTACCCGTTCGCCATCAAGAAGTTCGGCGAGTGGGCCGCAGCGATCGGGGCGTGGAAGCGTGCCCGCAAGCAGTACCTCGTCACGCTCGTGGTGATCGCGGTCGTCTTCGCGCTGAGCTTCGTCCCGTTCCTGAACACCGACGCGATCACGACGTTCACCGACCGGGGGACCGGCACCGGCGGCGTCGGTGCCGAGGGCCGGGTGTACGACCTGTACCCGAACGCGATGCAGCTGCTCGGCTACCCGCCGCCGTGGTACGCCATCCGACAGTTCCTGCTGCTCGAGATGGGCCCGTGGCCGTTCAACATCATGGGCCTGTTCGTGGTGCTGAGCCTGTTCATCCCGCCCCTGCTCTGGCTGATCCGACGCGGCTTCTGGTGGGTGGTGCTCGTCGTGAGCTGGGCGCTGTACGTGTTCCAGGCCCTCAACCCGGAGTTCCGCCCGCTGGACTCGCAGTTCGAGGCGGTGTTCCCGCTGCTCACCTGGCAGGTCGTGTTCACCCACGGACTCGTGCTCGGGTACTACCGACGGCAGATCATCGGCGCACTCACCGGGCGGCTCGGCAAGGTCCTGGTCGGCATCGGCGTCGGCGGCTACGCGGCGTTCCTGGTGTACGTCTGGGCGGCGAACCACGCCGGGTTCACGCCGGTCCCGTTCCCGGCGTCGATGTACGAGGACCTGTACAACACGGCGTACCAGCGGGTGGACCTGCAGTGGGGCCGACTGGTCGACATCGCGTTCTTCGCGATCGTGTCGTACGCGATCCTGACGGTGTTCTGGAAGCCGATCTCGACGGCGATCGGGTGGCTCTGGATCCCGATCGGGCAGGCGAGCCTCTACGTCTTCGTCTGGCAGGTGTTCTTCGCGCTGGCGATCGCGTCGATCCCCGGCGTGCCGTGGGGCGACTTCTGGATCGGCTTCGTGGTGCACTCGGCGTTGATCCTGCTGGCCTGGTACATGGTGCGGAAGAAGTTCCTGTTCTCGGTCATCCCGCGCTGACGCGCCGTGGGTTCAGTGCGGGACGACCGGGTGGTCCTGGTCGTGACCGTCCCACAGGTCGCCGCACTCGACGGGCTCCGCGCCCGACGACGCGAGCCACGGGCGGGCGCCGTGCGCGGGGTCGCGGGACAGCGCGGCGACCAGCGCGGCGCGGTGCTGGGAGCCGACGACCACCGGGTGTCCCGGTACGCCGTGGTGGACCGCACGGCGGAGCGCCGTCGGGTGGTCGCCGTCGCCGATCACCCGCCGGACGGCCGACGCGGGCAGCCCCGGCAGGTCGACCAGGGAGACGCAGGCCGTCGCCGGACCGGTGACGGCCGCGAGCCCGACGGCGAGCGATGCGCCCGGCCCCGCTGCCCAGTCGTCCGCGACGACGATGGCGACCCCGTCCACGGCGGGCACGAGGGCCCGCGCCCGGTCGGCGGCGGCACCGAGGACGACGACGACCCGGTCGCAGCCGCCGAGGAGGAGCGCGTCGACGCCGAGGTGCAGCCACGGGGTGCCGTCCGGCTCGGCGACCAGCGCCTTCGGCCGCCCCATCCGCTTCCCCGCACCGGCGGCGAGCAGCACGCCCACCACGTCGGTCACACGAACGCCGGCACCGACGTCCACGCAGCAGGGGCCTCCGCGACGCCGTCGCGCACGACGGTGCCGGAGATGAGGCCGTAGGGCCGGTCGGCGGCGAAGAACACCTCGCCGGGGTTGTCCAGGCCGAACGGTGCGAGGTCGACCAGGAAGTGGTGCTTGTTCGGCATCGAGAACCGCACCTCGGCGATCTCCGGGAACGCCTCGATCGCCGAGCGGCCCATCGCGAACAGGGTCTGCTGCAGCGCCAGGGAGTGCAGCTCGGCGAACGTCGCGAGCATGCGGTCGAGGACGCCGGCGTACACGGCGTCGTAGCCGATGCCCGCCGCCACCGCCTCGGGTGTGTACCGCCAGCGGGCCGTCACCGAGGTCGCGAGGATCCGGTCGTCGGTCTCCGCGAGCGTCGTGTACCCGTCACGCGGGAACCCGTGGAACTCGCTGCCCGTCGACTTCAGGACCGTCAGGTCGGTGACCCCGGCGAGCACGTGCACGTCGTCGCCGTCGACCTGCACCACGGCCGTGCGGGTTCCGCGGCCGGCCCGGACGAACGAGTGGTCGTGCTCCCGGCCGTCGACGACGATCCGCTCCCACGTGTGCTGCTCGGCCGACAGGGTGGAGCCGTCGTACCAGTCGAAGGCGGTGCTGAAGTGCCGGCCGAGTCGCAGCAGGAACTCCTCCGGCGTCCCGACCCCGTGCTCCTTCGCGAAGGCGTAGACCGTGTTCTTCTGCGTGTCCGTAGCGACGACCTTCGCGTTGTCGCCCTCGGTGTACGAGTCGGCGAGCGCCGCGCCGCGCAACTGCGTCGTGACGGTCAGGTCCTCGATCTCGTGCCGGTCGGTGTCGCGCGTCACCCGGACGAGCCGGACCTCGGCCTTGCCGTACTGGTTCGCACCGAGGCGGACGGTCGTGGTGGTGGGGACTGGCTGGACGTCGGTGATCTCCATGGAGGCGACGATGACATCCGCGTGTTTCGGCGGTGGGTCGAACACGTCACGACCTCCGCCAGCGGCCACGGCCCGGTCGTGACGCAGCCGTCGAACGCCCGTAACCACACGGAAACACCCGTTCCATAGCGTTGCCGCCACGACGCACCCGATCGAGGAGGGACCCGTGGCGCACACATCCGCACCCCGGCGGTCCTCGGCGTGGAACCGCGGGATGATCGCGCACGGACGACGGTCCGACGGCGCCACCGACACCCGTTCCCCCATCCCGATCGGACCCTGCAATGGACCTCGTCTCCGTCCGCACCGTGCGGACACCGTCGCACCGCGACGACCTCTCCTTCGGCCCCGGTGAGCATCCCCTCGCCGGTGGCACCTGGCTGTACTCGGAGGAGCAGCCGGGTCTGACCGGGCTCGTCGACCTCACGGCACTGGGGTGGCGCGACACCGAGCGCAGCGCCGGAGGGCTCCGGATCGCCGCGACGTGCACGATCGCGTCGTTGCTGCGTGTGGCGCCCGAGGACGACTGGCGTGCCTGGCCGCTCGTCGACCGGTGCGCCAACGCGTTGCTGGCGTCGTTCAAGGTGTGGAACCAGGCGACGGTCGGCGGCAACGTCGCGGTCGCCCTGCCGGCGGGGGCGATCACCGCGCTGCTCGTGACGCTCGACGCGATCGCGGAGGTCTGGACCCCGGACGGCGGGGAGCGCCGGGTCCCGGTGGCGGACCTGGTCACCGGGCCGCGGACGACCGACCTCGCGCCGGGTGAGGTCATCCGGGCGTTCGACGTGCCACGTGCGGCCCTCGTGGCGCGCACCGGGTTCCGCCGGGTGTCCCTCAGCCCGCACGGCCGGACCGGCGCACTCGTCACGACGCGGTGGTCGGCGTCGGGATTCGCCCTCGTCGTGACCGGCGCGACCCCGCGGCCGCTCGTGCTCCGTCACCCCGGGGTCCCGACCGCCGCGGAGGTCGATGCACGGCTGGCGGCCCACGATGCCTGGTACGACGACCCGCACGGTTCCCCCGACTGGCGGCGCGCGGTGACCCGGCGGTTCGCGGCGGAGCTCGTCACCGAGGCGCTCGGGACGACGGGCGGTGCGGCATGAGGTTCGAGGTCGACGGCGCGACGGTGGACGCCGAACCGCAGCCCGGTCAGGTCCTCCGCACCCTGCTCCGCGAGCACGGGGTGACGTCGGTGAAGAAGGGCTGCGATGCGGGCGACTGCGGTGCGTGCTCGGTGCTCGTCGACGGTGTGCCCGTCCACTCCTGCATCACGCCGGCGCACCGGATGGCGGGGCGTGCCGTCACCACGGCGGCTGGGCTCGGCACGCCCGAGGACTCGCACCCCGTGCAGCGCGCGTTCGCCGAGGCCCCGGGCTTCCAGTGCGGCTTCTGCACCGCCGGGTACGTCGTCACGGCTTCCACGCTCGACGAGGACGCGCTGGCCGACCGGCACCGCGCGTTGAAGGGCAACCTCTGCCGGTGCACCGGGTACCGGGCGATCGAGGACGCCCTGGACGGGGTCGCGAACACGGCGTGCGCGGCGGCCGGTCAGGCGATCGGCACGTCGGTCGCCGCTCCCGCCGCGATGGCGATCGTGACCGGACGCGAGGAGTACACGCTCGACGTGCGGCGGACCGAGGGTCTGCTGCACCTCGCGGTCCTCGGCAGCCCGCACCCGCACGCCCGCATCGTGTCGATCGACACGGCGGAGGCCGAAGCCCTCCCGGGCGTGCACGCCGTCCTCACCCACCACGACGACCCCGGCGTGTTGTTCTCCACCGGTCGGCACGAGTCCCGCCTGGACGACCCGGACGACACCCGGGTGCTCGACCGGGTGCTCCGTTTCCTTGGGCAGCGCGTGGCCGCAGTGGTCGCGGACGACGTCCGGATCGCCGAGCAGGCCTGCGCCCTCGTGCGGGTGCGCTACGAGGTGCTGCCCAGCGTGCACGACCCGGACGCGGCCCGTGCTGCCGGTGCTCCGCTCCTGCACGCCGACAAGACGACGGAGGAGCACCGGATCGCCGAGCCGGGCCGCAACGTGGTCGCCGCCCTGCACGGTGAGACGGGCGACGTCGACGGAGCCCTGGCGGCGTCCGCGGCCACCGTCGAGGGCACCTGGACCACGGGCCGCGTCTCGCACGCCGCGCTCGAGACCCACGCGACCCGCGGGTCCGTCGACCGGGACGGGCGACTCGTGCTCCGGACCGCGACGCAGGTCCCGTTCCTGGTGCGGGACGAGATCGCGCACGTGTTCGGCCTCGACCCGAGCCGAGTCCGTGTCATCGCGAAGCGCGTCGGCGGTGGGTTCGGCGGGAAGCAGGAGTTGCTGACCGAGGACCTGGTCACCCTCGCGGTGCTGCGGACCGGCCGCGCGGTGCAGTACGAGTTCAGTCGGCGTGACGAGTTCACGATCGCCCCGACCCGGCACCCGATGCGCGTGCGGGTCCGGCTCGGTGCCGACGCCGAGGGGCACCTGACGGCACTGCACGTCGACCAGACCATGGACACCGGCGCGTACGGCAACCACGGGATCGGTGTCATGTTCCACTCCGTCAGCGAGTCCGTCGCCGTCTACCGGTGCCCGTCGAAGCGCGTGGACGCGGAGTCCGTGTACACGAACAACCTGCCGTCCGGGGCGTTCCGCGGGTACGGACTCGGCCAGGTCGTGTTCGCGATCGAGTCCGCCATGGACGAGCTCGCCCGGGAACTCGGCATCGACCCGCTCGACCTGCGGCGGCGGAACGTCGTGGTCCCCGGAGACCCCCTCGTGGTCACGGACCCGGACGAGCAGGACGACCTGCGCTGGGAGGGCAGTTACGGACTCGACCAGTGCATCGACCTGGTGGAGGACGCCCTCCGCGCACCGGTGCCCGAGGTCCCACGCATGGACGGTCCGCCGCTGGACGACTCGGGCGACTGGGCGTTCGGCACCGGGGTCGCCATCGCGGCGATCGCGACGATGCCGCCGCGCGGGCACCACGCGCACGTGTCGGTCGAGGCCACGGCGGAGGGCCGGTACCGAATCGGCGTCGGCACGGCCGAGTTCGGCAACGGGACGACGACGGTGCACACGCAGCTCGTCGCCACCGCCCTCGGCACCACCACGGACCGGGTCGACGTGCACCAGTCGGACACCGACGCAGCCCGGCACGACACCGGGGCGTTCGGGTCCGCCGGGGTCGTGGTCGCCGGCAAGGCGCTGTACGCCGCGGCGCAGGCACTGCGGGAGGACATGACCGGGCGCGCCCTCGGGATCGTGGCCGCCCGGACACCTCGGACCGCGTCGGGGCCGCTCGAGCCGGCGGTCTCGGTCGGGCCGGACGGCGTCCGCGTCGGGGAGGAGTTCGTCGGGCACGCCGAGCTGCTCGCCGACGGCCCGCTCATCGCGCACGGCAGCCACGACGGCACGCCACGGTCGCTCGCGTTCACCGTGCACGGCGCCCGGGTGGCGGTGCACCGGCCGACGGGTGAGGTCCGCGTGCTGCACAGCGTGCAGGCGGTGGACGCCGGCACCGTCCTGAACCCGGAACAGCTCCGCGGCCAGGTGGAGGGCGGCGCCGCGCAGGCGATCGGCTCGGCGCTCTACGAGGAGGTCGTGCTGGACGAGACCGGTCGGGTGACGACCGACGCGTTCCGGGCGTACCGGGTGCCGAAGATCTCCGACGTGCCCCGCACCGAGGTGCGCTTCGCCGACACGCACGACCCGCTCGGCCCCCTCGGCGCGAAGTCGATGAGCGAGGCGCCGTACAACCCGGTCGCGCCAGCCGTCGCGAACGCGGTGCGCGACGCCGTCGGCGTGCGCCCCCACCGGCTGCCGATGACGCGCGACCGGGTCTGGGCGATGCTCCAGGACGCGACCGATGCCGGGGGTGCGTGATGTTCGAACTGGCACCGCGCCTCCTGGCCGCCCTTGACGCGGGGGACCCCGTGGTCGTCGCGACGGCCGTCGCGATGACGGGCAGCGCGCCGACCGGCGTCGGCTCGTCGATGGCCGTCCTGCCCGGCGGCCAGGTCGTCGGCACCATCTCCGGCGGGTGCGTCGAGGGGGCGCTGTTCGACACTGCGGAGCAGGTCCTCGAGACCGGCGAGGCGGTGCTCGAACGCTTCGGGTTCGACGACGACCCGGACGACGTCGACGCGATGTGGGCACCGGCGCTCCGCTGCGGCGGTCGAGTCGAGGTCCTGGTCCGTCGCGTCCGTCCCGAGGACGTCGACGTCGTGGACGCACTCCGGCGCGCGGCGTCCGGGGTGCCGACGTCGCTCGGCCTCTCGCTCGACCCGGCGACGCTCGGCGCGGTCGTGCACGTCCCCGACGGCTGCGGCGGCCGGCTCTTCGTCGAGCGGGCCGACGTCCGGCCGCGGTGCATCGTGGTGGGCGCGGTCGAGTTCGCCGTGGCCCTCACGAACGCGGCCGCGGTGCTCGGCTACGCCGTGACGGTCGTCGACCCGCGGCCGGTGTTCCTGACCGACGAGCGCTTCCCGGCCGCCGACGAACGCATCGTGGGCTGGCCGACGCGTGTGGTCGAGGCGTTGCCGGTGGACGCGACCACCGCCGTCGTGGTGCTCTCGCACGACGACCGGTTCGACGCCGCCGTGGTCGACTCGGCGCTCCGTCGGGGTGCCGGGTACGTCGGGGCGATGGGCTCCCGCACGACGAACGCCCGCCGGATGGCGGAGCTGCGCGCGCTGGGGACTCCGGACACTGACCGGCTGCGTTCCCCGATCGGGCTCGACATCGGTGCGACGACGCCGGCCGAGATGGCGGTCGCGATCATGGCGGAGGTGATCGCGGTCCGGACCGGCGCCGGTGGCGGGGCGCTCGTCGACGGTGCCGGCCCCATCCACCGCCGGGCGGTGTCCACGAGCTGAGCCGGCGGCGCGTGATCCGGTCAGACGACGGCGGGTGTCCGGGCCAACCGTTCGGCCAGTCGCGCTGCGATCTCCCGCTCGTCCGCCGCGACGAGCTCCCCGTCGCGGACGACCACGCGTCCACCCACGACGACGTGTCGGGGCCGCCGCCCGGGAGCGGCCCAGAGGAGTCCCGCGACGGGGTCGGCGACTCCCGCGTCCGCCACCCCGGAGACGTCCCACACGCACAGGTCGCCCGCGCTCCCGTCGCCGAGGTGCCCGAGCTCCGGGCGCCCGAGCCCCGCCGCGGAACCCTCCGTCGCCGCGCCGAGCACCTGCCGCGCCGGCAGCTGCGGCCCGACCAGCGCCGACACCTGCATGGCCAGCCGGGCGTCCGCGAGCAGGTGTCCGGCGTCGTTGCTGCCGCCGCCGCTCGTGCCGAGGCCGACCGGGACCCCGGCCGCGGCGAGCCGTGCGACGGGAGCGATGCCCCAGCCCATCGGCACGTCGCACCCGGGTGCGTGCGTGGCGGTGGCGCCTGCGGCCGCGAGCCGGGCGATCTCGTCGTCGGTGACGTCGCAGAGGTGCGCGATCGTGACGTCCGGCGCGAGCCACCCCCACTCCTCGAGCAGGTCGAGCGGACGACGGCCGTAGCGCTCGAGCGCGATCGTGGTGTCGACCTGTTCGTTGGCCTGGGTCCGCCGGCGGAGTCCGTGCCGCGCCGCCACCTCACCGAGCGCCCGGAAGGTCGCCTCGCCGTCGGAGTGCACGCCCGCCGGACCGACGGCGACCTGGAGCCCACCGTCCGGGTCCACGCCGCCGACGGCGTCGTCGTGCAGCAGCCGCGACGCGATCGCGTCCGCCGATGCCGCCGCGCGGTCCGGGTCGTCCCGCGCCGAGCCGCGGACGAAGACGAGTCGCCCGCCGAGACCGCGGACCGCGCCCACGGTGGCCGCGGCGAGCGCGACGGTGTCGTCCGTGGTCGCCGCGGCGGGCCAGTTCAGGTGGTGGTCGGCGATCGTCGTGACGCCGGACAGGAGGCCCTCCGCGGCTCCGGCGGACGCCGCCAGTGCGTACAGCTCGGGGTCGTGCCCCACCCGTCCGTACGCCGCGGCCATGGTCGGGAGCCAGGCCGCCATCGGCACGCCGCGGGTGCCGGGCAGGGTGCGGAACGCGGTCTGGAGGAGGTGGTGGTGCGCGTTGACGAGGCCGGCCGTGACGACGCACCCGGATGCGTCGAGGGTGGTGGCGAGGTGGCTGCCGTCGTCGACGACGACGTCGCCCTCCCGTTCGGTCCGGGGGTCGACGAGGACGCGGAGGGCACCGGTGACGGTCAGCATGGTGGTGTTTCTAGCAGTCCCCTGTTTCCGGCCCGTGACCGGCCGGAAACACCCGGGGAACACGCGGACCGTAGGTTCGCCCCATGACGCAGACCCTGATCCGCGCCGGCTGGGTGCTCACCGCAGCACCCGACGGCGCCGCCACGCCCGCCGCGATCCGCGACGGAGCCGTGCTCCTCGACGGCGACCGGATCGCCGCGGTCGGCACGTACGCCGACCTCGTCGCGGCCCACCCGGACGCGCCGGTGCGCGGCGGTGCGTACGACATCGTCACGCCCGGCTTCGTGAACACCCACGGCCACTTCAGCGAGGGGCTCATCACCGGGATCGGTTCGCAGTACACGCTGTGGGAGTGGCTCACGGCGTTGATCGGGCGCGTCAACCCGGTGATGACCCGGGACAAGGCGTACGCGGGCACGGTGCTGCAGGGCATCCAGCTGCTCCGGAGCGGGGTGACGACGGCGAACGACATGTTCTGCGCCGACCCGGTGCCGGACGAACCGGCGACACCCGGTGTGGTGCAGGCGCT
Source organism: Curtobacterium sp. RIT-PI-V (assembly GCF_025642935.1). Lineage (NCBI taxonomy): Bacteria > Bacillati > Actinomycetota > Actinomycetes > Micrococcales > Microbacteriaceae > Curtobacterium > Curtobacterium sp. RIT-PI-V. The sequence continues at coordinate 3,973 of NZ_JANZKM010000039.1, read as the reverse complement.
CGAGGAACTCGGGCTGCGCGGGGTCGTGTCGTTCGGCTCCGGCGACGTCGACCGCGACTTCGGCGCGACGCCCATCCTGGAGGAGTTCGAGGCCCTGCGCGAGGCCGCCGCCGCCAGCCGGTACAGCACGTTCCGGGTCGGCGTCTCGTCGATCGGGCGGTACACCGACGACACCTGGCAGGAGCACGTCGACTACGCGGTCGCCGCCGGCCACGGCGTGCACGTGCACTTCCACGAGGTGCGCGAGGAGGTCACCGCGGCCCGACAGCGCACCGGACGGACGGCCATCGGGCACGCCGAGGCGACGGGCATGTTCCAGGTCCCGGTGATCGCCGCGCACAGCGTCTGGGTGGACCGCGAGGACCGGGAACGGTACGCGGCCAACGGCGTCGGCGTGGCCCACAACCCGGTCGCGAACGGGATCCTCGCCAGCGGCATCGCCCCGATCGCGGAACTCCGTGCGCTGGGGGTCCCGGTGGGCATCGGGGTCGACGGCCCGGCGTCGAACGACTCCCAGGACTTCCTGCAGGCGATGAAGACGGCCGCGCTGCTCGCCCGGGTGCGGGACCTGCAGGCCACCGCGATGAGCGCCCGCGAGGCCTTCGAGATGGGCACGATCGGCGGTGCCCGTGCCCTGCGCATGGAGGACGAGATCGGTTCGCTGGAGCCGGGCAAGCGCGCGGACCTGGTCGTCCTCGACGGCGACTCCCCGACCCTCGCCAACGTCCACGACCCCTACCAGGCGGTGGTCTTCGTCGCCGGCAGCCGCGAGGTCCGCGACGTCTGGGTGGACGGGGAACTGAGCGTCGCGGACGGCGACGTCACCCGGGTGGACGTGCGTGAGGCGGTCGAACGGGCGCGTCCGCTCGCTCGGCAGCTCGTGGCCGAAGCGGGGCTGGAGCGCCTGTCCGCGCTCACCGGCGGCACACTCGACGGCACGGAGCGTCCGTAGTCCGTCCGGTCAGAGTTCCAGCACCAGTCGCGGGCAGCCGCGCCGGGCGCGGGACACGCAGACCATCATGGTGCGGTCGTCGGCCTGCTCCTCCGGGCTGAGCACGGTGTCCCGGTGCTCGACCGCGCCCTCGAGCACGGGGGTCTCGCAGGTGCCGCACGTGCCCTCCCGGCAGGACGAGAGCACGAAGGCGCCGGCGTCCTCCGCGACCTCGAGCAGGGTCCGGTCGGCGGGGACCGTCACGGTGACGCCGGTGACCGTGAGCTCGACCTCGAAGGCCTCGCCGGGGGCGTCGACGTCCGCGGCGGCCTCGAAGCGCTCGACGCGGACGCTGCCCGCCGGCCAGTGCGCGGCAGCGGCCTCGACCGCGTCCATGAGCCCGCGCGGCCCGCAGCAGTACACGACCGCGTCGCGCGGTGCGGCGAGGAGCGCGCCGACGTCGAGCCGGACGCCCTCGTCGGCCGCGGCCACGACGACCCGGTCGGGGTGCGCCGCGACGAGCTCGTGCACGAACGCCATGCGGTCGCGGGACCGCCCCGCGTAGTGGAGCTCCCACGGGGTGCCGGCGCGTTCGGCGGCGGCGATCATCGACCGGATCGGCGTGATCCCGATGCCCCCGGCGACGAAGACCGCGGGGCGTGCCGGGTCGTGGCCGAAGTGGTTCCGCGGTCCGGCCACCGCGACCTCGTCGCCGACCGCCAGGCCCTCGTGCACGGCGACCGATCCGCCGCGGCCGTCTGGCTCGCGGAGCACGGCGATTCGCCAGTGCCCGTCGACCGTCGTCGTGACGAGCGAGTACTGCCGCTCGGTCCCGGGGGAGACCTCGAGGTCGACGTGCGCTCCGGGTTCCCAGTCCGGCAGTGCCGGACCGTCGACCGGGGCGAGGTCGAGTGCGACGACGTCCGTGGCGACCTCGTGGCGGGCGGCGACGCGCACCCGCCGACGCTCCGGCACGGCGTTCACGCGATCCCTCCGGCGCGCGGGGTCTCCTTGACCACGATCATGTGGAAGCGGGTGCCGTCCGCGCTGCACCACCGGTGGCCGGTGCCGCCGCGGTAGTACGCCGAGTCGCCGGGTCCGAGGTCGAGTGGCTCCCGTCCGCGCAGGTCGAGGTGCACGCGGCCGGCGAGCACGGTGAGGAACTCGTCCTCGTGGTGCTCGAAGTACTCGCCGAGGTCCGTGTTGTCGCCGACCCACTCCAGCGGCTCGAACGCGTGCGGGCCGGCGTGCACGAGCAGCCGGGCCTCGCCGCTCGAGAACGGTCCGCGGGCGCCCTCGCCGGCACGGATCACCTCGGGCAGGCGGACGTCGTGCCCCGGGCGCTCGGGGGCACCGGCGGCGAGCAGTTCGACCTGGGTCGTCCCGAGCGCCGTGGCGATCTTCTCCAGGGACACCATGCTGGCGCGGGAGTGCCCGCGCTCGACCTGGCTGAGGAACGGGTGCGACAGACCGGTCAGCTCGGCGACCTGGACGAGCGTCAGTCGTGCGGCGCGTCGGCGGGCACGGATGTGCTCACCGATCCGCTGGGTCTGATCGTCGACGACGCGGTCGGTCTCGGTGGTGGTGCCGGTGCTCACGCGGACTCCTCTCGTCCTCGGTTGGGTCATCCCGACCGGTCGGACGGAACGCTCGTTCCCGCTCCCGGTGACGTCGGGTCGGGCGTCACACACGGCAACCGCCTCGAAACGAGAGGGAAACACCGCAGCCCTAGCATCGGAGATGTTGATGCGATCAACATTCTCACACACGATCGAGAGGCTCCGGATGGACTCGTCAGTGCCCCGCCCGATCGCCCTCCTGCGCTCCGCACTGCTGCCGGACGGCCGCTCGGTCGACGTCGCGATCGACGGCGCGACCGTCTCGACCGTGGCACCGGCCGGCACCCTCGCGGCCCCGGCGGAGGAGACGATCGACCTCGGCGGCCGGCTGCTCCTGACCGCACCGGCAGAACCGCACGCCCACCTCGACAAGGCCCTCAGCGCCGACGCCATCCGGCCGCCGCTCGGGGACCTCGGCGCCGCGATCGCCTCGTGGACCGCGCACGCGACGACCATGACCGTCGAGGACATCGCCGACCGTGCCCGGACCGCCGCCCTCACGCTGCTCGCCGCCGGCACCACGGCCGTCCGGAGCCACGTCGACGTACTCAGCGGCCGGCACAGCGCGGCCGACCGGCCCGCCACCACGGAGCAGGCCCTGCGCGGCGCCCGTGCCCTCGTGCAGGTCCGCGACGAACTCGCCGGCCTGATGGACATCGAGCTCGTCGCCCTCGCCGGCCCGCTCGCCCCCGACGAGCACGTCGAGGCGGTGCTCGACCTCGGCGTGGACCTGGTCGGCGGCGCACCGCACCTCGCCGAGGACCCCCTCGCCGACGTCGACCGACTCCTCACCATCGCCCGCCGACGGGGCATCGGGGTCGACCTGCACGCCGACGAGAGCCTCGACGGTCCGGTGACCCTCGACCACTACGCCCGGGCGTCCCGCTCGCTGCGGCGGGACCGGCAGTACTCCGCCGGGCACTGCGTCCGGCTCGGCACCCTGGGGCCGGAGCGACTCGCCGAGGTCGTCGCCGACGTGGCCGCAGCCGACCTCGGGGTGATCACGCTCCCGATCACGAACCTGTACCTGCAGGGCTGGCAGCACCCGGTCGCCACGCCGCGGGGACTGACCGCCATCCACGCGCTCCTCGACGCCGGCGTCCGCGTCGCCGCAGGCGCGGACAACGTCCGCGACCCCTTCAACCCGGTCGGCCGGAGCGATGCCTTCGAGACCGCATCGCTGCTCGTCTCCGCCGGCCACGTCACGCCGGACCAGGCGTACGCGATGGTGAGCGACACCGCCCGGAGCGTGATGGGCCTCCCGGCCGCCGGTCCCGTCCCCGGGCGGCGCGCCGACCTGCTCGCCGTGGCCGCGACGAGCGTCACCGACGCCGTCGCGAACGCCCCCGCCGACCGCATCGTCCTGTCCCGCGGGCGACTCGTCGCCCGCACCGAGGTGCGACGGACCGTCGCCGCACCGGCC
>NZ_JANZKM010000038.1:0-24461 GCF_025642935.1 Curtobacterium sp. RIT-PI-V | reverse complement strand
TTCGGACAGGACTGCCTAGAAGTCCATGCCACCCGTCGGGTCGCCGGCCGGAGCGGCCGCGGCACGCTCGGGCTTGTCGGCGACGACGACCTCGGTCGTCAGGAACAGACCGGCGATCGACGCAGCGTTCTGCAGCGCCGAACGCGTGACCTTGGCCGGGTCGATGATGCCCGCGGCGATGAGGTCGACGTACTCGCCGGTCGCGGCGTTGAGGCCCCAACCCGACTCGAGCTCGCGCACCTTGGCGGCGACGACACCCGGCTCGAGACCGGCGTTCAGCGCGATCTGCTTGAGCGGCGCGTCGATCGCGACGCGGACGATGTTCGCACCGGTCGCCTCGTCACCCTCGAGCTCGAGGGCCTCGAGCGCGACGGCACCGGCCTGGATGAGGGCGACGCCACCACCGGCGACGATGCCCTCTTCGACGGCAGCCTTTGCGTTGCGGACGGCGTCCTCGATGCGGTGCTTGCGCTCCTTGAGCTCGACCTCGGTCGCGGCACCCGCCTTGATGACGGCGACGCCACCGGCGAGCTTCGCGAGGCGCTCCTGGAGCTTCTCGCGGTCGTAGTCGGAGTCGGTCGCCTCGATCTCGGAGCGGATCTGGCGGACACGGCCGGCGATCTGCTCGGCGTCGCCGGCACCCTCGACGATCGTGGTCTCGTCCTTGGTGATGACGACCTTGCGGGCACGACCGAGCAGGTCGAGCGTCGCGTTCTCGAGCTTGAGGCCGACCTCTTCCGAGATGACCTGGCCACCGGTCAGGATCGCGATGTCCTGCAGCATGGCCTTGCGGCGGTCACCGAAACCCGGGGCCTTGACGGCGACGGACTTGAAGATGCCGCGGATCTTGTTCACGACGAGCGTGGCCAGGGCCTCGCCGTCGACGTCCTCGGCGATGATCAGGAGCTGCTTGCCCGCCTGGATCACCTTGTCGACGACCGGCAGGAGGTCCTTGATGTTCGAGATCTTCGAGTTGACGATCAGGATGTAGGCGTCCTCGAAGACGGCTTCCTGACGCTCGGGGTCGGTGACGAAGTACTGCGACAGGTAGCCCTTGTCGAAGCGCATGCCCTCGGTCAGCTCGAGCTCGGTGCCGAAGGTGTTCGACTCCTCGACGGTGACGACACCTTCCTTGCCGACCTTGTCGATGGCCTCGGCGATGAGCGCGCCGATGGTCGGGTCCGCAGCCGAGATCGACGCGGTCGCGGCGATCTGGTCCTTGGTCTCGATGTCCTTCGCGTTGGCGAGGAGCTGGTCGGAGACGGCGGAGACGGCCTTCTCGATGCCGCGCTTGAGCGACACGGGGTCGGCGCCGGCGGCGACGTTGCGGAGGCCCTCGCGGACGAGTGCCTGGGCGAGGACGGTCGCGGTGGTCGTACCGTCACCGGCGACGTCGTCGGTCTTCTTGGCGACCTCCTTGACGAGCTCCGCACCGATCTTCTCGTACGGGTCGTCGAGCTCGATCTCCTTGGCGATGGAGACACCGTCGTTCGTGATCGTGGGGGCGCCCCACTTCTTCTCGAGGACGACGTTGCGGCCGCGCGGGCCGAGCGTCACCTTCACGGCGTCGGCCAGCTGGTTCAGGCCGCGCTCGAGGCCACGGCGGGCCTCCTCGTCGAAAGCAATGATCTTAGCCATGTGAGTTCTCGTCCCTCCCGGACGTCGTGGGGTCGTGCTGGCACTCAACGTGAGCGAGTGCCAACGCCGATTCTGGCACTCGACCGGTGCGAGTGCAACACGATCGGGAGGCTCGTCACGTCTTCCCAGGACACGCCCCGCAAACAGCACACCCCGACCACCGCCACGGGCCGCCCGCCATGCACGTCACGCTGGACGGACCGCGCACGACGAACGCGCCGCCCCTGACGGGACGGCGCGTTCGCGATGAGTGTCGTGCGTTCAGGCCGGTCGGACTGCCTCCGCCTGCGGGCCCTTCGACCCGGTGCCGACGTCGAACACCACTGCCTGGCCCTCCTCGAGGACCTTGTAACCCGACATGTCGATGGCCGAGTAGTGCACGAACACGTCCTGGCCTCCTCCATCGACGGTGATGAAGCCGAAGCCCTTTTCAGCGTTGAACCACTTCACGGTTCCGTTGGCCATGATCTCTTGCTCCCTGGTACTGCTGTGCGAACGACGTGTTCGTCGTCTGCAAGGGACTCTGCTCGAAGCGCGCCGATCAGGCAAGAGGTGTGACGTCGTTTCACGTCGATTCCGTCAGAAATCAACGTGCCCGAAACACGACCGTCACAAAGGCGGGCGGAAAGCGCCCGCGGAATGCGGATCAGCCGGTGTAGTCGGCTCCGAGCACGACGCTCACGTCGGCGTTCGGGAACGCCGTCGACTGCTGCACGGCGGTGACCCCGAGCTGCTTCGCGATGCCCTGGGCGACTGCTGCCTGTGCGGCCTGCTGGTAGTACACGATCGTCGAGGTCGACCCGGTCGTGCCGGCGTCCCCGGTCGAGGCGACTCCCCAGCCGGCACCGGTCAGCGCCGCACTGGCCCGGGCAGCGAGGCCGGAGGTGGTCGTGCCGTTCAGGACGACGACGGTGGTCGTGCCCTGCTGTGCCGGCGTCGCAGCGGCAGCGCCGGAGTCGGCACCCGACCCGGCCGACGACGACGCCGAGGGGTTCGAGGTGGCGGACGCGGACGGCTTCGATGTGGCAGACGAGGTCGACGACGCCGAGGGCGAGTCCGACCCGCTGAACGAGTAGCTGCCGTTCAGGAGCGCGAGGACGAGCACGCCGATGCCGACGAGCACACCGGTGGCGAGTGCCGCCCAGGCGAACGCGATCCAGCCACGGCCGCGGCGCTGAGCACCGCGGTGTGCGCCGACCCGGGGGCCGTCGGCGACGTCGTCGAACCGGTCACGGGGGAATCTGGTGCTCATCGTTCCTCTTCACGTCCTTCGGGAGCGGCACCGGGCGCGACGAAGCTGCGCGACGCCCGGGCGCTGGTGCGCGCGTGCCGGAGCCGCTGCAGCCTCGTGACGAGCTGCGGGTCGTACGCGAGTGCCGCGGGCGAGTCGATCACGCGGTTCAGCACCTGGTAGTAGCGCGCCGCCGACATCTCGAACTCGACCCGGATCTCCGCTTCCTTGGTGCGGTCGTGCCGTGCCCGGTCGTGCTCGAACGAGAGCACGTGCCTGGCGAGCTCGGTGAGCTCGTCAGCGCGGTGCTCGTCGGTGGGGCTGGTCACGGCGGTTCCGATCACGTATCGGGGAACGGGTCTCGCACATCGTAGGGGCCGAGCGCATCCGGACCCTGGCACGGCGCTGGACTGTCGCGAACACCGGTCACAGGTTCGGGTCGCGGAGCCAGCGCACGTGCGTGCCGAACGGGTCCGAGACGGCGACCGCGGTGCCGTCGATCGAGGCCGTGGCGAAGGCGTCCGGATCCGCGGGGTCGACGTCGTCGGGCAGCGTCGCCGCCACACCGCGTAGGATCCCGGTGCGTTCGAGCGCGATCCAGTGCACGCCGCGTTCGCGGACGCCGTCCACGAACCGCTGGCGCTGGGCGCCCGGCACGTAGACCAGGGTGCCGGTGGTCAGCACGACCGGCTCCACGTCGTCCGGCAGGGCGTCCAGTGCACGGTCGAGGTCACCCGGCAGCGTGCCCCGGATCCGGACGGGAGGCACGGCGAGCGTCGCGCGCGCCGCCTCGCGCATCAGGGCGATCCGGTCCAGGGCCTCCGGTGGGACCGCGTGCACCAGACGGTCGAACGCGCCCGGTGCGGCGAGGTCGATCGGGTTCGGGTCGAGGGCGATCCGCGCGCCGATCCGGATCGGCCTGCTCGCCGCAGCCGGAAGGACCCCGGAGACTTCTGCGACGAGACGGACCGCGGGTTCGTCGACCGCCGTGTGCATCCGGACGAGCTCGGTGCGCACCCCGCCGTGGTCGTCGCGCCCCGAGGAGTCGGGGCGCGACGACAGCTCCGGGGCGCGATCCGCCGGCACCCGGGACTCCGACGTCCGGTGGTCGAGGGTCACCCGGTCCGGGATCGAGCAGAGCCCGGCGGCGCCCCCCGCGTCCACCAGCCCGAGCGGCCGCGAGGCCCGCTCGGCGAGCGCCGCGAACAGCGGGACGACGGGACCGAGCCGCCGCGGGTCGTTGGCCTGCACCGTGGCGGAGGCGAGCGCTGCGACCAGGGCGGGGCGGGCCTCCCGACCGATCGCGCGCAGCGCACCGGGGTCCGACGGATCCGCGCCGAGCCGCCGCGCGACCGCGAAGAGCAGTTCCGGCTGCCGCTGCTGCTCGGCCACCTCGTCGAGGAGCGCGACCAACCCGGGGTCGAGTGACCGCGCCCAGGCGGCGTAGGACGGGGACACGGCCTCGATGCGGTCGGCGTAGGCGGCGTAGCGGCCGAGGGTGTCCATCAGCGCCCCGGGCGGTGCATGCCGACGTGCCGGATGCCGGCTTCGTCGTAGGGTGCCCCGAACCGGACGAAGCCGTGGCGTTCGTAGAGCGCGGCGACGTACTCCTGGGCGTGCAGGACGACGGGTTCGTGCCCGTGGGCCGCGAGCACGGCGGCGACGAGCCGGCCGGCGATGCCCTGCCCACGGTGGTCGGGGTGCGTCGCGACCCGGCCGATCACCCAGGACGGCGGCGGTGCGTCCGCCGGGTGTTCCTCGTCGGCAGCCGGTCGGATCAGGCGCAGGTACCCAACCGCTCCGGTGTCCGTACCGAACCACCAGTGCTCGGTCTCGGGCTCGCGGTCACGGCCGTCGAAGTCCTCGGCCGTCACCCGTTGTTCGAGTGCGAAGACGCGGTTCCGGAGCACCACGATGCCGTACAGTTCGTCCGTCGTCAGACGGGTCCAGCGGGCGTGGTGCACGGAATGCTCGGACATCGTCGCGAGTTTACTGAAGTGGTCGGGAGTGCCCGGAAGAACCCGACCGGAAGCAGGAGGAAACAATGGCATACAACGTCGACAAGTCCGACGCCCAGTGGCGCGAGGAGCTTTCCCCGGACCAGTACGCCGTCCTGCGTCAGGCGGGGACCGAACGGCCGTGGACCGGTGAACTCCTCGATGAGGAGCGTGCCGGCGTCTACACCTGTGCGGCCTGCGGCGCGGAGCTGTTCAAGAGCGGCACGAAGTTCGACTCCGGCTGCGGCTGGCCGTCGTTCTACGAGTCGGTGAACCCCGACGCCGTCCAGCTGATCGACGACAAGTCGCTCGGCATGGTGCGCACCGAGGTCCGTTGCGCGAACTGCGGTTCGCACCTGGGCCACGTGTTCCCCGACGGCTTCGGCACCCCCACCGGCGACCGGTACTGCATGAACTCGATCTCGCTGAACTTCTCGGAGAAGCCGGCCGAGTGAGACCCCGACGCCCTCACCGGTAGGATGAGCGGCGTCAGCCGGCATGGCGCAATTGGTAGCGCACCGTACTTGTAATACGGGGGTTGCGGGTTCAAGTCCCGCTGCCGGCCCCACAACCGCCGTCCGGCGGAGCGATGCCCCGGGTGATCACTCACCCGGGGCATCGGCGCATGTGGAACACGGATCAGGGAGTGCTCCCGGCGCTGGACACGGTAACCAGCCGGTCGTGCGACGAGGATGACACCTCACCGAACCGTGCGTCCACACCCGGACCTCACATCCGCGCGAATCCGCACGAACGTGCACGGATCTTCAGCGTCCGCCGGTGATCTTGCGCTCCCGCTGGGCGACGCCGGCGGTGCCGTACGGGTAGTCGTCGATGCGCGGCGCGCTGGCGTCGGTGAGCTGCGTGAGCTCCGCATCGGTCAGCACGAGGTCGGCCGCACCGAGGTTGTCCTCGAGCTGGGACACCGTCCGGGCGCCGAGGATCACGCTCGTCACCGCCGGCCGGGCGAGCAGCCAGGCGAGGGCGACCTGCGACCGCGAGGCGCCGTGCGCGTCGGCGACCGCGGACACCGCGTCGAGGACGGCCCAGGTGCGCTCGTCCCCGTTCCGCGCTTCCCAAGCCTCCATGCCGCGTGCCGGGTTCTCGCCGAGGCGGGTGGAGCCGGTGGGTGCTTCGTCGCGCTGGTACTTGCCGGACAGCCAGCCGCCGGCCAGGGGCGACCAGGGCAGCAGGCCGATCCCGGCGTCGAGGCTGGCGGGCACGATCTCGTGCTCGATGTCGCGGACGAGCAGGTTGTACTGCGGCTGCAGGGTGACCGGCGGGGCCCAACCGTGCGCCTTCGCCTCGTACACGGCCTTCGTGATCTGGTAGCCGAGGTAGTTCGAGAAGCCGTACGAGCCGATCTTGCCGGCGGAGACCGCGTCGTCGAGGAACCGGAGCGTCTCCTCGATCGGCGTCAGGGCGTCCCAGGCGTGCATCTGGTACAGGTCGATGTGCTCGACGCCGAGGCGCTCGAGCGAGGCGTCGAGGGCGACCCGGAGGTGCCGGCGCGACAGGCCGACGTCGTTCGGACCGTCACCCTGCGGGAAGCGGCCCTTGGTGGCGAGCACGACCTGCTGCGCCTCGGTGGGGTGTGCCGCGAGCCAGCGGCCGATGATCCGCTCGGACTCGTTGCCCGAGTAGACGTCGGCCGTGTCGATGAGGGTGCCGCCGGCCGCGACGAACGTGTCGATGATGGTGTGGGAGGTGGGTTCGTCGGCTTCGCTGCCGAACGTCATGGTGCCGAGGGTCAGCGTCGACACCGATGTCCCGCTGTTGCCGAGGAGTCTGTATTCCATGGCGGGGACGGTACGCGCGACGGCCTTCGTCAACGAGGACCTGGCAGTACCCGTCAGCGCGACGCGGACAGGCGTCAGCCCCGCAGGAACGCCAGTGCGGCCTCGCGGAACGCCCGCGACGTCGGTGCGTTGAAGTGGTTCCGCCCCGGGATCTCGAAGAACGACGCGTCCGGGGCCGCCTGCGCCAACCGCACGGCACTGTCGCGGATGCCGTCCTCGCTGCCGGCGGCCATCAGGATCGGCTGCGCGGGGGCGTTGTCGGGCGTCGGCTCGATGCTGTTCCGCATCCCCTCGACCATCGCCACGAGCGCCGCGAGGTCGTTCCCCTCGACGTTCGCCGCCATGGTCAGGTAGCCGTTGGTCACGCGGTCCTCGATCGGTGTGCCGTCCGCCAGGTACGCCTTGGCCTGGTCGACCCGCACGCGGCGCATCGGGTCGGCGTCGGGGATCCCACCGAACACCGCGCGGGTGATGCGGTCCGGCAGCCGTTCGGCGGTGTGCCAGCCGACGCGTGCGCCGAGCGAGTACCCGAGGAACGCGACCTCGTCGAGCAGGTGGGTGTCGATGACGGTCGTGACGTCCGCCACCAGCAGGTCCATCGAGTACGCACCGGGATCGCGCGGCTTCGCGCTCGCGCCGTGCCCGCGCTGGTCGAACGCCAGCACGCGGTACCCGGCGCGGACGAGGTCGCGGGTCCAGCCGGAGGCGTGCCAGTTCAGCACCGCACCGGAGGCGAACCCGTGCACCGCGACGACCGCAGGGGCGTCGGGATCGCCGAAGTCGTAGGTCGCGATCCGGAGGCCGTCGGGCGACATCACGATGCGGGGACGGGGCGCTTCGGGGACGAGTGACATGTCCCCTCCAGGGTACCGGGGCACTGTGGTCGTCATGGACGGCTACGGCGGTGACCAGATCCGGGCGGCAGAGCGGCCGCACCTCGACGCGGGTGAGCCCCTCATGCAACGAGCGGCCGACGGCCTGGCCCGCATCGTCGGCGACCTGCTCGACGATCCGGCCGTCCGGCCGGGCGACGGACCGGGGTCCGTCCTGCTGCTGGTGGGCAGTGGCGACAACGGTGGTGACGCCCTGTTCGCGGGTGCGCGGCTGGCAGCGGCCGGGAGGCACGTGGCGGTCCTGCGCGTCGGCTCACGTGTCCACGAGGCGGGCCTGGCAGCGGCGCTGGACGCCGGGGTGCGCCTCCTTGATGATCCTGCCGGACCCGAGGCTGCGGTGACGGACGCGGCACTCGACGCCGACCTGGTGCTCGACGCGATCCTCGGGATCGGGGTGCGGGGGCCTGCGGCCCTCCGCTCCCCCGCCCGCGAGGTCGTCGACGCCATCCGTGAACTCGCCCGCGACCAGCGCGCACCGTTCGTCGTCGCCGTCGACGTGCCGAGCGGCATCGACGTCGACACCGGCGGGATCGCGGACGACCACGTCCTGCACGCCGACGTCACGGTCACGTTCGGCGGGGTGAAGGCCGGGTTGCTGACCGGGCCGGCCGCCACCCTCGCGGGACGGATCGAGCTGGTGGACGTCGGGATCGGCACGGACCTGGCGACGATGGAGCCGCTGGTCCGCACCTGACCCCGATCCGTCAGCGCAGCCGTCCCTCAGTGGTGCTGGTACAGGACCGGCTCCGGCAGGCCGTGCTCGGCGCGGATGCTGCGCGCGATGCCCTCGACGGCGATGAGTGCGTCCACCACGAGCTCCGGCGTGACCGGGAACGGCATGTTGTGGATGGTCTCGCCCGCGACGGTCGCGGCCTCGGCCACGGCGCGGAGTTCCGTCGTGTCGTCGACGGTCAGGCCGATCTCGGTCAGGGCGTTCGGCAGGCCGACCTTCGTGGTGAAGACGACGAAGTCCTCGATCTCCTCGGCCGGTGCGCCCTCGAGCACGAGCTGCGCGATCGTGCCGATGTTGACCTTCTGCCCGTGCGCCAGACCGTGCGCCTGCGGAGCGGCGGTCAGGCCGTTGTGGATCGCGTGCGCTGCCGCCAGTCCGCCGGACTCGAACCCGAGGCCCGACAGCAGGGTGTTCGCCTCGACGACCTTCTCGAGGGCGGGCGTCACGACCCCGGCCCTCACGGCCTCGATGGCCTGCAGGGCGTTCTCGTGCAGCAGCTTCCAGGACAGTTCGGCGAGCGCGACGCCGGTCTCGGTCTGCAGCCCGCCGGCCATGGTGTCGGCGTTCGCACGCTTGGCGGCACGGGCCTCGACCCAGGTGGCCAGGGCGTCGCCGATGCCCGCGACCAGGAACTGGACGGGCGCGTTCGCGACGAGCTTCGTGTCGATGAGGACGAGGTCGGGGTTGTGCGGGAAGAACCGGTACTCGATGAACTCCCCTTCCTCGGAGTAGATCACCGCGAGCGCCGAGGTCGGGGCGTCGGTGCTCGCCGCTGTCGGGACGCTCGCCCAGCGGATGCCGGCCAGGTGTCCGGAGGCCTTGGCCGCGTCGATCGCTGAACCGCCGCCGAGCCCGACGATGACGTCCGCGTCGGTCGACCGGATCTGCTCGACGAGGTCGTCGACCGCCTTCGGAGTGGCGAAGCGACCGAAGCCGACGCGCTCGACCCGCAGGTCGGCCGCCTGGAAGCTCGTCGTCACCGCGGCCTCGACGATGCCCCACACGACGTCGTCGGCGACGATCAGGGGGCGCTTGCCGATGGGGGCGACGAACTCGCCGACGCGGGTGATCGCGTCCTTGCCCTGCACGTAGCGGGCGGGGCTCATCACGGTGCTGATGGGAGTGGCCATGGTGTGGTTCCTTCCGGTTGTACGACACGTGTCGGGGTCGCCGACGTCCCAGACGGTACGCGCGGGGCATGCGTGCGGCGTGCGTGCGGCGTGCGAGTCCCGTGGGCCGTACATTCGGGGGCATGACGTTCAACGACGATTCGCAGCTCAAGGGCGGCAGGGTGAAGCGCCGGGGTCGGACGGCCGCGGTCGGCGGCGGTGCCGTCGGCGTCACGGCGATCGTCGTCTTCCTGATCGCGCAGTTCACGGGCTTCGACCTGAGCGGGTTCGTCGACGGCGGCAGCGGCACGACGCAGATCCAGCAGCAGGGCGAGACCGTGGACGCCGCCCCGGAGTGCCGCACCGGGCGAGACGCCAACCTGAAGGTCGAGTGCCGGATGGAAGGGGCAGCCGAGTCACTCGACGGCTACTGGGCGGCCGAGGCCCGGAAGCTCGGCATCGCGTACACGGCGCCGGATTTCTTCCTGTTCGACGGCTCGACCGACACGTCGTGCGGTCAGGCGTCCGCTGCAACCGGGCCCTTCTACTGCCCGCCGGACCGCGCGATCTACCTCGACACCGCGTTCTACGACGACCTGCAGTCGGAGTACGGGTCGTCGGGCGGGCCGCTCGCGCAGATGTACGTCGTCGCGCACGAGTGGGGCCACCACATCCAGCAGCTGCAGGGTGCCTTCGCGAGCACGGACCGCTCGGGCACCGGGGCGTCGTCCGGCAGTGTCCGCGTCGAGCTGCAGGCCGACTGCTACGCCGGCGCCTGGGTCGGCGACGCGGCGAACACCGAGGACGCGAACGGCGAGACCTTCTTCGAGCCGATCAGCCGGTCCGAGATCGCCGATGCCCTGTCCGCCGCGAGCGCCGTGGGCGACGACAGCATCCAGGAGCGCTCGAGCGGCCGGGTCGACCCGGACTCGTTCACGCACGGCTCGAGTGAGCAGCGCCAGAAGTGGTTCGTCCGCGGTTACCAGCAGGGCGCGACGAGCTGCGACACGTTCAGCGTCCCCGGGTCGTCGCTGTAGGGATCAGCCCTTCGTCGGCGTGGGCGTCGGTGTCGCGCTCCGCGTGCGGGACGGCGTCGCGCTCGGCGTGGGGGTCGGGGTGGGCGTGGCCTCGGTGGCACCGGCCGCGGTGACCACGAAGGTGCGGAAGTCGTCGTTCGTGATCGGCGACGTGAGCTCGTACTGCTGCCCGTTGACGAGCACCAGCGGCGTACCGGGGAACTCGCTCAGCGAGGATCCGGGGATGTCCCCGCCGGACACCGCGGTCGTCTGCTCGTCGACCCACTTGCTGTAGTCCTGGTCGGCGATGCAGCTCGTGACGGCCCTGCGGTCCTGCAGGCCGGAGACCCCGGTGACGACCTTCGTGAGCTGCGCGTCGGTCAGGCCAGGCGTGCCTTCTTCCGGCTGCTCGGCGTAGAGCGCCTTGTTGACCGCGTAGAACTGGTCCGGCGAGTGCTCGGCGACGCAGGCCGCGGCGTTCGCGGCGCGGAGGGAGTACTTCGTCCCCTGCGAGCGGTTCGACAGGATCGCGACGGGGTGGATGTCGACGGTGGCGGCGCCGGAGTCGACGAGGCTCTCGATGTAGTCACCGTTGGCCTGCTCGAATGCGCCGCAGGTCGGGCAGAGGTAGTCGACGTACAGCGTGATGCGCACCGTGCCCGCACCGGCGGTCGCCGAGGCGCTCGGCGATGCACTGCTCGACGCGGTCACGGGCTTGAGCCCCTCGCCGAGGGTGATGCCGCCCTGCGACATGGTCGAGGGTCCGGGGCCTGCTGGCTTCACGGAGTCGACCAGGACGAGCGTGACGACGGCGGCCGCTGCGAGCAGGACGACACCGAGTCCGATCTGGAGTCCGAGCCGGGTTCCGCGCTGGCGGCGCTTCTGCTGTGTCCTGTGGCGCTGCGCTCGCTGTCGGGCGGCTTCGCGGCGCTCGTTCCGCGCGGCGCGGGCGTCACCCTCGGGGCGGTTGGTCATCGGTGCGTCGTCCTCCTGATCGGCGTCCGCACGACCTACCCCCGCTCGGCGGACGGACCCGGCGATTGTAGTGGGCCGCTCTGGGAACCACCCAACCACGCTCTGGGAACCGACCGGCCAGGTGGAAAACACTGGCGCACCCGCGAGAACTCGTGTTGTATGAACCTCGATGGTCGACGACGACCATCCGGGGCCCTCGCGGGCTGACCGCTTCACTCGGATCGTCCGGCACGTACCTGCCGGTGAAGAAAGGACCGAACGCTCATGGCGTCCGTCACCTATGACAAGGCAACCCGTCTCTACCCCGGAGGCAACCGTCCCGCGGTCGACTCCCTCGACCTGGACGTCGCCGACGGCGAGTTCCTCGTCCTCGTCGGCCCCTCGGGTTGTGGCAAGTCCACCTCGCTCCGCATGCTGGCCGGCCTCGAAGAGGTCAACTCCGGTCAGATCCGCATCGGCGACCGCGACGTCACGGACGTCCCGCCGAAGGACCGCGACATCGCGATGGTGTTCCAGAACTACGCGCTGTACCCGCACATGACCGTCGCCGAGAACATGGGCTTCGCGCTCAAGATCGCCGGTGTCGGCAAGGACGAGCGCGCCACCCGCGTGCAGGAGGCCGCCAAGCTCCTCGACCTCGAGGACTACCTCGGCCGCAAGCCGAAGGCGCTCTCCGGTGGTCAGCGTCAGCGCGTCGCGATGGGCCGTGCGATCGTCCGCCAGCCGCAGGTGTTCCTCATGGACGAGCCGCTGTCGAACCTCGACGCCAAGCTCCGCGTCCAGACCCGTACGCAGATCGCGTCGCTCCAGCGTCGTCTCGGTGTCACCACGGTCTACGTCACGCACGACCAGACCGAGGCACTGACCATGGGTGACCGCATCGCGGTGCTCAAGGACGGCATCCTGCAGCAGGTCGGCACGCCGCGCGACCTGTACGAGAAGCCGAACAACGTCTTCGTCGCGGGCTTCATCGGCTCGCCGGCGATGAACCTGCTGCCGGCCGACGTCGTCGAGGGCGGCATCAAGTTCGGCACGCTCAACCACGCGATCGACCGCGACACGCTCTCCAACGCGCGTTCCGGCCAGATCACGGTGGGCATCCGTCCCGAGGACGTCGTCGTGGCGCAGTCGGGCGAGGGCCTGCCCGTCACGGTCGACGTGGTCGAGGAACTCGGCGCCGACGGCTACCTCTACGGTCACGCCGACGTCAAGGGCACGCGCGTCGACATCGTCGCCCGCGTGGACGGCCGTTCGCACCCGTCGATCGGTGACACCATCGTGGTGACGCCGAAGTCGGGCCACGTGCACGCCTTCGACACCGAGTCGGGCGAGCGCCTGGACGACAAGGCCGTCGTCAGCGCGTAACCGAAGCGCACTCCCCGAGAGCCCGCGCCGCCTCACAAGGGCGGGTCGCGGGCTCTCGGCTGTCCCCCCACGACACCGAAGGATCCACCGTGCCCGACTCGATGTCCATCACCGCAGCCACCGTCGACCCCGGTCTGCTCGACCTGCCGTGGGACCTGCCGCTGGCGGACTGGCCGGACGAGACCATCGTCGCCCTGCCGAAGGGCATCTCACGGCACCTCGTGCGGTTCGTGCACCTGAGCGGCTACGTCGCAGCCGTCAAGGAGACCGGTGAAGAGGTCGCCCGGGCCGAGTACGACATGCTCCGCACGCTGCAGCGGATGGACGTGCCGTGCGTGGACCCCGTCGCGGTCATCACCAACCGGGTGGACGCCGACGGTGAGCAGCTGCACCCCGTGCTCGTGACGCGGCACCTGCGCTTCTCGCTGCCGTACCGCGCGCTGTACTCGCAGACCCTGCGCCCGGAGACCGCGACCCGTCTCGTCGACGCCCTCGCGCTGCTGCTCGTCCGGCTGCACATCATCGGCTTCTACTGGGGCGACGTGTCGCTGTCGAACACGCTGTTCCGTCGCGACGCGGGCTCGTTCGCCGCGTACCTGGTCGACGCCGAGACCGGCAAGCTCTACCCCGGCGGTCTGTCGAACGGGCAGCGCGAGAACGACCTCGAGGTCGCGCGCGTGAACATCGCCGGCGAGCTCCTCGACCTCGAGGCGGGTGGCCGGCTGGACGAGAACGCCGACCCCGTCGACGTCTCCAACCGGATCGTGGCGCAGTACCGGACGCTCTGGACCGAGCTCACGGGCACCGAGCAGTTCGACATCAAGGAACGCTGGCGCATCAACGACCGCGTCGAGCGGCTCAACGAGCTCGGCTTCGACATCGAGGAGCTCTCGATCCACACGACCGAGGGTGGTTCGCAGGTGCGGATCCAGCCGAAGGTCGTCGACGCCGGACACCACCAGCGACGCCTGCTGCGGCTGACCGGCCTGGACGCCGGCGAGAACCAGGCCCGACGCCTGCTCAACGACCTCGACTCGTACCGGGCACGCAACGGCCGCGACGAACTCGACGAGGAGATGGTGGCGCACGAGTGGGTCTCGCGGGTCTTCGAACCCGTGGTCCGCTCGATCCCCCGTGACCTGCGTGGACGCCTCGAGCCCGCCGAGGTCTTCCACGAGCTGCTCGAGCACCGCTGGTTCATGTCGCAGGAAGAGGAGCGGTCGGTCTCGCTGCCCGAGGCCACGACGGCGTACATCAACGACGTGCTGCGCCACCGCCGCGACGAGCGCCTGCTCATCAACCCGCCGACGTCGTCGATGACGTTGCCGATCCCCGTGGTCGAGGACGCGGAGCCCACAGACGACGACGCCGACGTCGAGGACTGGCGCACCACCGTCTGACGCGTTCCCCGCTCGGTCACGACACCCCGCCGGGTGGGCGCCGACTGGTCACAGACCGTCGCCTGCGGCGTCGCGCACCGACGACTCGTGACCACACGGCGAACACCAGCCAACGTGTCCTGACCCTTCGGGGCTCGAGAACGCGACCATCTGGAGGCCCGGCCCGCGTCCCGGAGACCGGCGCCGGCCCTCCAGACCGTCACGCCCGCACCGCCGGTGGTGACGTTGCATGTCGAGCGGTCACGACACCCCGCCGGGTGGGCGCCGACTGGTCACAGAGCGTCGCCTGCGACGTCGCGCACCGACGATTCGTGACCACACAGCGAACACCAGCCGACGTGTCCTGACCGTTCGCGCCGACCCCCGCCGGCCCCGTGCCGGTGCGGCTACTCGGCGCGACGGCGCCGGGCGACCTCCCACAGGGTGACGCTCGCGGCGATGCCGGCGTTGAGGGACTCGGTCGCACTCGAGATCGGGATCGACACGATCGCGTCGCAGGTCTCGGTGACCAGGCGTGACAGGCCCTTGCCCTCGGAACCGACGACGATCACGATCGGGCGGTCGGCGAGCGCGAGGCCGTCGAGCTCCACGTCGCCGTCACCGTCGAGACCGAGGACGAACAGGCCCATCGACTTCAGGGACTTCAGCGTCTGGGTGAGGTTCGGTGCCATCGCGACGGGCGTGCGGGCCGCGGCGCCGGCCGAGGTCTTCCACGCCGACGCGGTGACGCCGACCGAGCGACGCTGCGGCACGATGACGCCGTGTCCGCCGAACGCGGCGGTCGAGCGGATGATCGCACCGAGGTTGCGCGGGTCGGTGATGCCGTCGAGGGCGACGAGCAGTGGGACCTGGTCGCGCGAGAAGGCCTGCTCGACGATGTCCTCGGACACGGCGTACTCGTACGCCGGCACCTTGAGCGCGACGCCCTGGTGCACGCTGTCGTGGCCGGTGATGCGGTCGAGCTCGGGGCGCATGAGCTCGATGATCGGCACGCTGCGGTGGTTCGCGAGCGTCAGGATCTCCTTGACGCGGTCATCGACCTCGATGCGCGACGCGATGTAGAGCGTCGTCGACGGGGTCTTCGTGCGCAGCGCCTCGAGCACGGAGTTGCGTCCGGTCACGAGCTCGGAGTCATCGGTCTTCCGGGCCGGCGGGCGACCGGTGCGGCCCTGCGGGGCGCTCGAGGAACCGTGACGGCCCTTGGCTGCCTCGAAGCGGTCCTTCGCTGCCTTGCGCTTGCCGGCGGGGTGGTACGGCCGGTCCTCGGCCTTCGGGGTCGGCTTGCGACCCTCGAGCGCCTGGGCACCCTGACCACCGGAACCGACCTGCTTGTTGCCCTTGCGACCGGTGCGGACGGCGCCGGGCCGACCCTTCTTGCTTCCCGAGACGTTCTTCATGCGTAGCTCCTGTTCGGCACTGCCGTGTTCAGGCGATGCTCCAGCGTGTTCCGGACGGCGTGTCCTCGATCGTGATGCCCGCGGCGGCGAGGTCGTCGCGCACGCGGTCGGCCGCAGCGAAGTCCCGTGCTGCCCTGGCGTCCGCGCGCTCCTGCACGAGGCGTTCGACGAGAGCGGCGAGCGGGCCTGCCGAGGTGTCCTGACCGCCCCCCGACCAGTGGGCGGCTCGCGGGTCGATGCCGAGGACTTCTACCATGGCGGCCACCTGATGGTACGCGACCCCGAGCGTTTCCGCATCGTCGGAGTCCAGGGCGGCATTGCCGGTGCGCACGGTCTCGTGCAGGACGGCCAGCGCCTGGGGCACTGCGAGGTCGTCGTCCATCGCGGCGGCGAAGGCGTCCGGCACGGCGGGAGCGTCGGCGAGCTGCACGCCTTCGAGCCGCACCTCGGCCCGCTGCAGGAACCCGTCGATGCGGTCGTAGGCGGCCTCGGCCTCGGCCAACGAGCCGTCGTGGTGGTCGATCGAGGAGCGGTAGTGCGCGGCGCCGAGGAAGTACCGCACCACGGCCGGACGGGCAGCGGCGAGGAAGTCGGCGGCGAAGATCGAGTTGCCGAGCGACTTCGACATCTTCTGGCCCTCGACCGTGACGAGCCCGTTGTGCAACCAGTACGACGCGAAGGGGTCACCCGCCGCGGTGGACTGCGCGAGCTCGTTCTCGTGGTGCGGGAACCGCAGGTCGAGTCCGCCGCCGTGGATGTCGAACGCCGGACCGAGGTACCGCCGCGACATGGCGGAGCACTCGATGTGCCAGCCCGGACGGCCGGGCCCCCACGGGGAGTCCCACGACGCGGTCGACGGCTCGCCGGGCTTCGCACCCTTCCAGAGCGCGAAGTCGCGGGCGTCCCGCTTGCCGCGGGGGTCGGCGTCGGCCGCCTCGACCATGTCCTCGCGGCGCTGCCGCGTCAGGGCACCGTAGGACTCCCAGCTGCCGGTGTCGAAGTAGACGTCGCCCGAGTCGTCGGCGGCGACGTACGCGTGACCGCGGTCGATGAGCTTCGTGATGATGTCGTGCATCTGCGGCACGCTCGCTGTTGCCCGCGGCTCGTAGGTCGGGGGCAGGATGCCGAGGGCGTTGTACGCGGCGGTGAACTCGAGCTCGACGCGGTAGGCGCGGGCGAACCACGCTTCGTCGGTGCCTGCGGCCAGGTCGAGCACCTTGTCGTCGATGTCGGTGACGTTCCGCACGAGGGTGACGCGCAGACCGCGGTACGTCAGCCAGCGGCGCCAGATGTCGTAGACCAGGGCCGAACGCAGGTGACCGATGTGCGGCGACGACTGCACCGTCGGACCGCAGACGTAGACACTGACCTGTCCGTCGACCAGGGGGACGAGGTCGACGACGGCTGCGGCGCGGGAGTCGTAGAGGCGAACGGTCACGATCCCAAGCCTAGGACGTCAGGCCGGTCGGGTGACGGCCGTGGCGATCGCGGCGAGCCCCTCGCCCCGGCCGGTGAAGCCGAGGCCGTCGGTCGTCGTACCGGACACCGCCACCGGGGCACCGACGACGGCGGACAGGGCGTCCTGCATCTCGGCGCGACGGGCCCCGATGCGCGGCCGGTTCCCGATGACCTGCACCGTGACCGACACGGGTACGAGGCCGGCGTCGGCGAGCAGCCCGACGGCTCCGCGGATGAAGACGTCCCCCGCGGCTCCGGCGTAGGCGGGGTCGGCGGTACCGAACGTCCCACCGATGTCACCGAGGCCACCGGCGGAAAGCAGGGCGTCGCACACCGCGTGCGCCACGGCGTCACCGTCGCTGTGCCCGGAGAGGCCGGGTTCGCCGGGGAAGTCGAGCAGGCCGACGCGGCACGGCGACTCGACGTCGAACGCGTGCACGTCGACCCCCAGCCCGAGCCGGACCGCCGAGGCAGCGGAGTCACCCGCGACCGTGGTGCGCGACCGGACGATCGACTCCGCCCGTCCGAGGTCCCACGGCGTCGTGATCTTGAAGGCGTCGGCGTCGCCCGGCACGAAGCGCACCGTGCCACCGGCCGCCTGGAACACGCCGGCGTCGTCGGTCTCGGACTGCGTCGACACCGCGTACGCCCGTCGGAGTGCGTCGAGCGGGAAGCCCTGCGGCGTCTGGACCCCGACGAGCGCGGACCGGTCGACGGTCTCGACGACCACGTCGCCGGACACCCGCTTGACCGTGTCGGTGACGGGCAGCGCGGGGACGACGCCGTCACCGGTGCCGGTCGCCACCGAACCCTCGACCGCGTCGAACACCCGGTCGAACTGCGCCGCCGGCGTGAGGCACCGCGCCGCGTCGTGCACCAGCACCGAACCGACGGAGTCCGGCAGCACGGCCAGGCCGGCCTGGACCGAGCCGTGGCGATCCGTGCCTCCGGCGACGACCGCCGTGTACGCGACCGCGGAGCCCGCGACCGAGGCGACCACCTGACGGCTGTCCTCGAGCAGCGCCGACGGCGCGACCACGACGACCAACGTCGGGGACGACAGCGTGAACAGTGGCTCGAGCGCCCGCGCGAGCATGAGCCGCCCCGCGACGGGGACGAACGCCTTCGCGGTGCCGATGCCGAGCCGGGTGCCGGACCCGGCTGCAACGACGACGACCGCCCGGTCCACCCCTTCGGGGAACCGTGCGGTCGTCGTGGTGTGCAGTGCGCTCAGGACGCGAGGACTTCGTCGAGGACGGTCGATGCCTTGTCCTCGTCGGTCTTCTCGGCCAGGGCCAGCTCGGAGATCAGGATCTGCCGGGCCTTGGCCAGCATCCGCTTCTCGCCCGCGGACAGGCCGCGGTCCTGATCGCGTCGCCAGAGGTCGCGGACGACCTCGGAGACCTTGATGACGTCCCCGGAAGCGAGCTTCTCGAGGTTCGCCTTGTACCGGCGCGACCAGTTGGTGGGTTCTTCGGTGAACGGCGCCCGGAGGACCTCGAACACCTTGTCGAGCCCTTCCTTGCCGATCACGTCGCGGACTCCGACCAGGTCGACGTTGTCCGCCGGCACCTCGATCGTCAGGTCACCCTGCGTGACCCGCAGTTTCAGGTAGACCTTTTCCTCGCCCTTGATGACGCGCGTCTTGACTTCAGAGATGGTTGCCGCCCCGTGGTGGGGGTAGACGACGGTCTCGCCGACCTCGAATTGCATGTATCAGGCTCCGTTCCCAGACTTCCAGTTTACCACAAGGGGTGTTCGGGTAAGGGGACCCTCAGCACTGGGGCTTCCCGGTGATCGCTAAGATGGAGCGGGACCGTCTGGTCCTCATCGACCTACGGAGGAATCTCTTGCGAGCTCGGGTACTCGTGTCCGTCGCCGTTGCGGCAACCATCGCGCTGGGCGCCACCGGGTGCGAGTTCATGTCGCCTGCGCACACCGTCGACATCAAGCAGATCACCGACGGCGTCAACGTCTCGACCGGCAAGGTCGACGTGCGGAACGCCATCCTCATCTCGGACGACGGCGAGGGTGCGCGGTTCATCGGCACGCTGGTGAACAACTCCGACACCGACGGCATCACCGTGTCGGTCGAGATCGGTGGGGACACCGAGACCGTGCTGGTGCCGGCGAACTCGCACGTCGACCTGGCGAACGACTCGCAGCACGACACCCTCGACTTCGACAGCGCAGACGCGGAGCCCGGCTCGCTCGTCAAGGTGTACTTCTCCTACCCCGATGCCGAGGGCGTCTCGGCCAACGTGCCGGTGCTGACCACCTCGCAAGAGGAGTACGCCACCCTCGCGCCGACCTCGACCCCCGAGCCGACCAGCCAGATCACGCTGCCGGTCGAGACCCCGTCCGCCACGCCGACGGACGGCGAGTAGCCGCACCGCGCACGCGCGAGCGCAAGCGCTTCAGACCGGGAGGCCCGGTGTGAGTCCCACGGACTCGCACCGGGCCTCCTGTCCGTGCGTCTCAGGCCTCGATGCGGTACCCGAGACCGCGGACCGTCACCAGGATCTCCGGGGTGGACGGCACGCGCTCGATCTTCGAGCGGATGCGCTTGATGTGCACGTCGAGCGTCTTGGTGTCCCCGAAGTAGTCGGAGCCCCACACGCGATCGATGAGCTGCCCACGGGTGAGCACCCGGCCGGCGTTCCGGAGCAGCAGCTCGAGCAGCTCGAACTCCTTGAGCGGCATCGCCGTCTCCGACCCGTCCACCGACACCGTGTGCCGCTCGACGTCCATCCGGATGCCCCCGACCTGCAGGATCCCGCTGTCCGCCGGGTCGTCCTCGGTGCGGCGGCGCAGGACCGCACGGATGCGGGCCAGCAGCTCGCGCGTCGAGTACGGCTTCGTCACGTAGTCGTCCGCGCCGAGCTCGAGCCCGACGACGATGTCGACCTCGGAGTCCTTCGCCGTCAACATGATGATCGGCGCGTTCGACCGGGTCCGGATCTGGCGGCAGACCTCGGTGCCGGAGAGTCCCGGCAGCATGAGGTCGAGGAGCACCAGGTCCGGGTTCTCCGAGTCGAACTTCGACAGCGCGGTCACGCCGTCGGCCGCGACGGAGGTCTCGTACCCCTCACGCTGCAGCAGGAACTCCAGGGGCTCGCTCAGGGCCGGCTCGTCGTCGACGATGAGGATCTTGGTCACGATGGCTGCTCTTCCAGTTGCTCTTCGAGTGCGGTGGTCAGTTCGGTGTCCGCCTCGGGCAGGCGGATGGTGAAGGTCGAGCCCTTGCCGGGCTGCGACCAGACACGGACGTCGCCGCCGTGGTTGCCCACGACGTGCTTGACGATGGCGAGCCCCAAGCCGGTGCCGCCGGTGGCCCGTGACCGTGCCGGGTCGACGCGGTAGAACCGCTCGAACACCCGGTCGAGGTCGGCCTCGGGGATGCCGACGCCCTGGTCGGTGATCGCGATCTCGACGAAGCCCTTCGCGGACCGGACGCCCACGCCGACGCGGGTGCCGTCGGGCGAGTACTTCACCGCGTTGGCGATGAGGTTCGACACGGCGACCTGCAGCAGACCCGGGTCGCCCATCACCCGGAGCTTCGACTTCTTCGCCCGGATGATCTCGATCGAGCGGGCCCGCGCGACGACCTCGTTCGCGTCGACCGCGGCCTGCACGATCTTGTCGACACCGGTCTCCTCGCTGTTCTCCAACGCGTCGACCGACTGCAGCCGGGACAGCTCGATGATGTCCTTCGTCAGGGCGCCGAGCCGCTCGGACTCGGTGATGAGCTGCGCGGCGAACTTCTTGACGTGCTCCGGGTCGTCGGCCGCGATCACGAGCGTCTCGGACAGCAGGCCGATGGCGCCGATCGGGGTCTTCAGCTCGTGCGAGATGTTGGCGACGAAGTCACGGCGGACCTCGTCGATGCGCCGGCTCTCGGTCAGGTCGTCGGCCGTGATGAGCACGTACCGGTTGCCGAGCTGCGCGGCCCGGAAGCTGAGGTAGCCGATGAGCTCCCCGTGCCGTCCGCGCGGGAGCTCGAGGTCCTCCGCCCCCATCTCGCCGCTCTTGCGCACCCGGTCGACGAGGTCGAGGAGCTCCTGGTGCACGAGCCGGCGCCGGACGACGAGTCCGACGGTCAGTGCCTGGGGCGATGCGGCCACGACCGTGTTCGACGGGTCGATCACCACCGCCGGGTTGTGCATCGTCGCGATCACCGCTGCGACGCCGTCCGGCAGGGTGCGTTCCGCCACGTCGGCAGCACGTGCCGTGCGCTCGGCGGTGATGATCAGCACCACGACGCCCGCGCCGAAGACCCCGCCGAGGAGCATCGACAGTGGCACGAGCCACGCGTTGTCCATGTCGCCAGTGTAGGGATGGTCATGCGGGGTTCCGGTACCGTTCACCCGCCTCGGAAGGCCGGATCGCGAAGCGTTCAGCCCCACGTCACCGTTCGTTCACCTGGGCTGACGACACTCGTCCGGTACGCAGAGAGAGGTACTCCCCCATGCGCGAAGTCTTCCAGCAGGAACTCCAGGACGTCCAGGAGCGACTGACCGAGATCGCAGGACTCGTCGAGTCCGCCATCACCCGGGCCACCCAGGCCTTCAGCGACTCCGACGTCGCCCTCGCCGAGGAGGTGATCGCCGACGACCAGAAGATCGACGAGGCCGCCAACAGCCTCGACGAGATCGCCATCGACATCCTGGCCCGCCAGGCACCGGTCGCCCGCGACCTGCGCGTCGTCGTCACCGCCCTGCGCGTGAGCTCCTCGCTCGAACGCATGGGCGACATGGCCGAGCACATCGCGCAGCTCGCCCGCCAGCGCTTCCCCGAGAAGGTCGTGCCGAAGGGCCTCCGCGGCACCTTCAAGGAGATGGGCAAGCACGACGTCGCGATGTCGCAGAAGCTCACGCGGCTGCTCGCGACCGAGGACATCGCCCTGGCGGCGGAGATCCGCGACGAGGACGACGCCGTCGACGAACTGCACGCGAGCGTCTTCGACTTCGTGCTCGGCGAGGCGTGGAAGGGCGGGCCGATCGACACGGTCGACGCCACCCTGGCCTCCCGCTACCACGAGCGCTTCGCCGACCACGCGGTGTCGATCGCCAAGAAGGTCGAGTACCTGGCGACCGGCGACTGGACCGGCGCGTCCACCTCGACCGCCGCGGTCTGACCCGGTTCGGTCCGGTCGGGACGCTCGGGCCGTTCGGTTCTGCGAGGATCGACGCATGGCTCAGGTCGCGATCATCGTCAACGGCATGCCCGGTTCCGGCAAGAGCACGATCGGCGCTGCGCTGGCCGAGGTGCTCGGCTGCCCGTTCCTGTCGAAGGACCGCATCAAGGAGCCCCTCGCCGACATCGTCGGGCCGATGATCGCGTCGCGTCCGCTCGGTGGCATCGCGATGGACACCGTGTGGGCGATGGCCGGCGCGGTCGAGAACGGCGTCGTCCTGGACGCGGTCTGGGTCACGCCGGAGAGCCGGGACTTCCTCACCGCCGGGCTCCTGACGGCCGGTTCACCCCGTGCCGTCGAGGTCTGGTGCCACGTCGACCGCGCGACCGCCGACGAACGTCTGCGTGATCGCTACGAGCCGGACGCTCCGCTCCGGCACGAGGTCCACGGCGACCTGGCGTCGATCATCGACACCTGGGACACCCTCGGTCCCACCGCGGGACCGACCGGGCTGCTCCCCGTCGTGCGCGTCGACACGACGAAGCCCTACGACGTCGGCGCCCTCGTGCAGGAGATCGCGTCGCACTTCGTCTGACCGGTCGCGGCCCGAGGAGCCGACCACCCTGCGGAAGCGACACGTCGTCGATGCGGTGATCCGTTCCTCCCGGCAGAGCGACAGAAGTCGGCGGAACGTTCGCGGCACCCTGTCGCTTTCGCGAACCCACCAGGGAGAACGACGAACGCCCCGCCCGGAGACCGGGCGGGGCGTTCGTGTGTGCGGTGCTACTTCTTGGCGCCCTGGGCGGCCACGGCGGCAGCGCCGGCGGCAGCGGCCTCGGGGTCGAGGTAGTACGCCGGCTTCGTCGGACGGAAGTCGTCGTCGAGCTCGTACACCAGCGGGATGCCCGTCGGGATGTTCAGCCCGGCGATGTCGTCGTCGGAGATGTCGTCGAGGTGCTTCACGAGCGCGCGGAGCGAGTTGCCGTGCGCGGTGACCAGCACGGTCTTGCCCTCGCCCAGGTCCTTCGTGATGTCCGACTCCCAGTAGGGGAGCAGTCGGTCGATCACGAGCTTGAGCGACTCGGTGCGCGGCAGCTGGTCGCCGAGGTCGGCGTAGCGGCGGTCGCCGGACTGCGACCACTCGGCGCCGTCGGCGATGGGGGGCGGCGGGACGTCGAACGACCGGCGCCACTCCATGAACTGCTGCTCGCCGTACTCGGCCAGCGTCTGGGCCTTGTCCTTGCCCTGCAGGTCGCCGTAGTGGCGCTCGTTGAGGCGCCAGTCACGCTTGACGGGCAGCCAGGCGAGGTCGGCCTGGAGCAGCGCGATGTCGGCCGTCTGGATCGCGCGGGTGAGGAGCGAGGTGTACAGGACGTCGGGGACGATGCCGGACTCGGCGATGAGGGCGCCGGCGCGCTTCGCCTCCTTCTCGCCCAGCTCGCTGAGCCGGACGTCGACCCAACCGGTGAACAGGTTCTTCTGGTTCCAGTCACTGTTTCCGTGACGGAGCAGGACGAGCGTGGAGGTCATGCTGCCGAGTCTACCGAGCGTCAGCAGGCCCGTACCCTTGACGTCATGCCCATCGGGAACGTGACGCGCGGGACGACCGGGTACAACCGGCTCCGCCGTGTCGACCGGTGGATCGCGTCGCTGCCGGCCCTCCGCAAGGCCGACGACCCGCTGGTCGCCGACGTCGGGTACGGCGCGTCGCCGACGACGACGCTCGAGCTGCGCGACCGTCTGGCGCTGGTGCGTCCGGACGTCGAGGTCACCGGCATCGAGATCGAACCGGCCCGCGTCGCCTTCGCGAACGCGGGCACCCGCGACGGTGTGACGTTCCGGCTCGGCGGCTTCGAGACGCCCACGCCCGGGCAGCGCCGACCCGCTGTGATCCGGGCGTTCAACGTGCTGCGGCAGTACGACGAGTCCGCGGTGGTGGCGTCGTGGCGGATCATGCAGGACCGGTTGCAGCCCGGCGGCGCACTGGTCGAGGGGACGTGCAACGAGGTCGGGCGGGTGGCCTCGTGGGTGACGCTCGACGAGCACGCACCGGTGTCGTTCACGGTGTCGCTGCGGCTCGCCGGACTCGACGTACCGTCGATCGTCGCCGAACGGCTGCCGAAGGCGCTCATCCACCGGAACGTGCCGGGTGAGCGGGTGCACGCGTTCCTGCGCGACCTCGACCTGTCGTGGGCGGTCGCGGCGCCGCTCGGCACGTACGGACCCCGGCAGCGGTGGATCGCCACGGTGCGGGGCATGCGCGACCGCGGGTGGCCGGTGCTGCACGGGCCGAGCAGGTGGCGGCTCGGCGAG
>NZ_JANZKM010000037.1:0-28671 GCF_025642935.1 Curtobacterium sp. RIT-PI-V | reverse complement strand
CGTTGCCGGTGCCCTCGAGGGTGAAGTCACGGTTCGGCAGCGACCCACCCTCGGCGGGGGAGGTGAACTGCGGGTCGTTCTGCCCGTAGTCCAGGGTGACGTCCATGCCGTCCGAGGTGGCGTCGTCCACGGTCTGGGTGACGACGAGCCGCTGCTCGCCGAAGCCGACCTTGTTCGGGTCGATCCGCACCTCGTAGCTACCGGTGCTGTTCGCGGTCGTCCGAGCGATCTCCTCGCCCGCAGCGTTCTTGACCACGATGGTCGCGTTCGCCGCGCCCTGACCGCGGACACCGGCCCATGCGGACACGTCCGTGTCGAAGAAGCCCGTCGCCGACGGCGCAGCCGGGCGCGAGTCATCGACGGTCGTCTGCGTGGTGCTGGTCGCGTTGAAGGACCCTTCGACGGCGGTGCCGACGAGCTTGGTGTTCATCGACGAGGTGCCCTCCGCGGCGCCCGCCGGGGTCTCGACCTCGATGTTCCACCGCAGCAGCGACGCGTCCGGCAGCGTCCACGTGCTCGTGCTCGGCTTGAACGTGAAGGTGTAGGTCTTGCCGTCCATTGACAGGTCGCCGTCGGTGAGGGTCGTGGAACGGTTCACCCAGTCCTCACCCGGCTTCCGGTAGCTGCCCTGAATGGTGTCCTGACCCTCGGCGAACGTGGTGCCCTCGGGAGCGGTGAAGGTGACCTTCGCGTCCGGTCGGGACACGCTGCCCTGGGTCGTGAACTGCGCCTCGACCTTCGTCGACGTGCCGCGCTCGAGCGTGACGGCGGTGCCGTCCTTGCCGATGACCGCGGCGGTGTTGATGGTGACCTCGAGGTCCTTCGAGTTGACGACCTCGTCGCCGATCTTCTGCTCGACCTTGAGGTTGTTGACGCCCTCGGTGAGGTCGGTGACCACGAGCTCCCAGTCGCCGCTCTCGGTGACCTCGGCGCTCTGGTCGCCGACGACGATCGTCGCGCCCGGAGTGGCCTTCCCGACCAGCTTCGCCGACCCCGCGTTGTGATCGACTGACTCGACCTCCGCACTCAGCTCACGCTGCGCGACCACGAGGTTCGTGGTCGTCTTGCCCGCCGCGCGGAAGCCGCCCTTGTTGCTGTCACCAGCGAACACGAACCCCATCTGGCCTGCGCCGGCGGGCGCGTCGGAGTCAGCGGTCACGTTGACCATGTACCGGTACTGCTCGGACGCGCCGTGGTTCTCGACCCAGTTCACGTCGAAGGTGATCGTCTTGTCGTCGTTCGACCGACGACCGTTGGTCAGCGGGATGGACGTGACCGGGTTCCACGAGTCATTGCCGACCTGCCGCCACGAGGCGTCGATCCGGGTCTGGCCGTCGAAGGTGGTCCCCTCGGGAGCCGTCAGGGTGACGGTTCCGGTCGTGTTCGCGCGGGACTCGTTGTTCTGCACGATCATCGGGATCTTCGTGGATGCACCACGGGCCAGGTCGATCGGGCCCTGGTCAACACCCACGAGCGTGCCACCATCCACGATGTGGACCGTGACGGTTGCCTCACTGATTTCCACGGTGCCCCTGCGTTGAACAACAGTGAGTTCATTCCCTCCGTCTTTCAAGCCTTCGACCTGCAGAGACCAGTGGCCGGTTTCCTCGACTACTGCGGTCTCTTGACCGATGGCAACGACCAAGCCTGGCACGCCCACTCCAGAGATGACGGCTGATCGTCCGATGTTGTTCACGCTGGCCACAGATGCCGAGAATGCCGAACTGAACTTCCCGATGGTCGGGATTGAATCTGCTTCGTACCCCCGCTGGAAGAGCATGTTGGTTCGGGGTGTGGACGTCGAGAACCACCTGCTCCACTTGACGTTCCGTAGTCCGATCCCCTTGGGGTTATCTTCGCTGAGTGAGTTCTCCGTCAGGTAGAAGTTCTGCCCATCGCTTGCGGGATCACAAGGAGTGAGGGCAGATTCCATCAAATATTCGTATGCTAGAAGGCACATGCTCGGATTCGCGACCGGGCGAACTACGCCGTTCTCTCCGGGAGCTGGAAGAATCCAGTCTTGCGCTTTTGCCTCCGCCTCGGAGAGGGTGTCTGACACGTTTTGGCGGACATATCGACCGTCTGCCGTAGGGGCTGCGTATCGCCCGTTTCCGGGGCGAGTGACGGTCACCAACGGCCCCACCACAAACGAGCCGGAGTTGATCTCTAGGCCTGTCGTCGTAGTAGCAGTTGCTGAAGGCGCGCCAAACGACAATCCTGACACGATGGTGGCAGTGGCCAGACCGGCCGCCCCGATGGACTTGAAGGCCGTCGCGGCCCTCTTCTTGTGAGACATGTGCATCTTTCAGGACAGGCCGCGCGACGGCGGCTGTGCGGGAGGGAAGCACACACGCGACGGCCGGACCGTCGCTGCATGTACATCCAGAATATCACGTGACATACCAATATATGGACAGCGATGCCGCCAGGGGCTGTTCTGTGAGTTGAGTGCGAACGACGCAACTTTGTCCACTCGGTGTTGACGCGCCTCCTGTCCGGAGTAGAGTTGAGTCCATCGGACGCAAGTCCAACGACTTCCGCACCAATCGAAGGAGCATCACCACATGGGACGTGCAGTAGGCATCGACCTCGGAACCACCAACTCGGTCGTCAGCGTGCTCGAAGGCGGTGAGCCCACCGTCATCGCGAACGCCGAGGGCCTCCGCACCACGCCGTCGATCGTCGCCTTCACGAAGGACGGTGAGGTGCTGGTCGGTGAGACCGCCAAGCGCCAGGCCGTCACGAACGTCGACCGCACCATCGCCAGCGTGAAGCGCCACATCGGCACCGACTGGAAGGTCGAGATCGACGGCAAGCAGTACACGCCGCAGGAGATCTCGGCCCGCACCCTCGGCAAGCTCAAGCGCGACGCCGAGCAGTACCTCGGCGAAGACGTCACCGACGCGGTCATCACCGTGCCGGCGTACTTCAACGACGCCGAGCGCCAGGCCACGAAGGACGCGGGTGAGATCGCCGGCCTCAACGTCCTGCGCATCATCAACGAGCCGACCGCTGCCGCTCTGGCGTACGGCCTCGACAAGGGCAAGGAAGACGAGCTCATCCTGGTCTTCGACCTCGGCGGCGGCACGTTCGACGTCTCCCTGCTCGAGGTGGGCAAGGACGACGACTTCTCGACGATCCAGGTCCGCGCGACCTCCGGCGACAACCGCCTCGGCGGCGACGACTGGGACCAGCGCATCGTCGACTACCTGATCAAGAAGTTCAAGGACGAGCACGGCGTCGACCTGTCCACGGACAAGATCGCCAAGCAGCGTCTGAAGGAAGCCGCTGAGCAGGCGAAGAAGGAACTGTCGTCGCAGATGTCGGCGAACATCCAGCTCCCGTACCTGACGCTCACGGCCGAGGGTCCGCTCAACCTCGACGAGACCATCTCGCGCGCGCAGTTCGAGCAGATGACCTCCGACCTGCTCGACCGCACGAAGAAGCCGTTCAACGACGTCATCAAGGAAGCCGGTGTCTCGGTCAACGAGATCGCGCACGTGGTGCTCGTCGGTGGCTCGACCCGCATGCCCGCCGTGGCCGAGGTCGTCAAGTCGCTGACCGGTGGCAAGTCCCCGAACCAGGGCGTCAACCCGGACGAGGTCGTCGCCGTCGGCGCCGCGCTGCAGGCCGGTGTCCTGAAGGGCGAGCGCAAGGACGTCCTGCTCATCGACGTCACGCCGCTGTCGCTCGGCATCGAGACCAAGGGCGGCCTGATGACGAAGCTCATCGACCGCAACACCGCGATCCCGACCAAGCGGAGCGAGACCTTCACGACCGCTGACGACAACCAGCCGTCGGTCGCGATCCAGGTCTTCCAGGGCGAGCGCGAGTTCACCCGCGACAACAAGCCGCTCGGCACGTTCGAGCTCACCGGCATCGCGCCGGCCCCCCGTGGCGTCCCGCAGGTCGAGGTCACGTTCGACATCGACGCCAACGGCATCGTGCACGTGTCCGCGAAGGACAAGGGCACCGGCAAGGAGCAGTCGATGGTCATCTCCGGCGGCTCGTCGCTGCCGAAGGAGGACATCGAGCGCATGGTCCGCGAAGCCGAGGAGCACGCGGCCGAGGACAAGGCCCGTCGCGAGGCCAACGAGCGTCGCAACCAGGCCGAGCAGCTCGTCTACTCGATCGAGAAGCTCATCAAGGAGAACGACGACAAGCTCCCCGAGGACGTCAAGTCCGAGGTGCAGGCCGACGTCGACGCGCTGAAGTCCGCGCTCGCGGGTGAGGACGACGAGGCCGTGAAGACCGCGTTCGACAAGCTCAACGAGTCGCAGGGCAAGCTCGGCCAGGCGATCTACTCCCAGCAGGACGCTGGCGCCCCCGCTGGTGAGCAGCCCACCGCCGACCAGGCAGCGCAGGACGACGAGGACATCGTCGATGCCGAGGTCGTGGACGACGAGGACGACAAGGACAAGAAGTAGATGACGGACCCGAAGGACAACGTCCCCAACGAGGACGAACCCCAGGTCGAAGGGGACGCCACCAACGCGGAGCAGCCGGAGGACCTCATCGAGGCCGAAGGCCCCGACGTCGAGGTCCCGACGGACGCACCGGCAGGGGGTGCCACCGACCTCTCCCCCGAGGACGAGGCACTCCTGGCCGACGCCGCGCGCGGCATCGCCGAGGACAACCTGTCCACCGCGGACCGCGACCTCGTCGCCGAGATGCGTGCCGACATGCTCCGTGCGCAGGCCGAGCTGGTGAACTTCCGGAAGCGCGTCGAGCGCGACCGCGAGGCGAACCGCGAGGTCGCCATCGCCGAAGTGGTGCGGGCTCTGCTGCCGGCGCTCGACGACCTCACCCGGGCCGAGGCCCACGGTGACCTCGCCGAGGGTCCCATGCAGGTCATCGGTCAGAAGATCCGCGGGGGCTTCGACAAGTTCAAGCTCGTGCAGATCGGCGAGAAGGGTGAAGCCTTCGACCCGAACATCCACGAGGCGATCGTCCAGCTCCCGACCCCGGGTGCCACCGGCCAGACCGTGGCGGACGTCGTCGAGCCGGGCTACAAGCTCGGCGAGCGCGTGCTCCGTGCGGCCAAGGTCGCGGTGGCGGTCCCGGCCTGAGCCGGAACGGAAGGTAGGTACCAGTGGCCAGTCAGGACTGGTTCGACAAGGACTTCTACAAGGTCCTCGGAGTGTCGAAGGACGCGTCGGAGGCCGAGCTGAAGAAGACCTACCGGAAGCTCGCGCGGCAGTTCCACCCGGACTCCAACCCGGGTGACACCGCGGCGGAGAACCGCTTCAAGGAGATCAGCGAGGCCTACTCGGTGCTCTCCGACAAGGAGCAGCGTCAGGAGTACGACCAGGTCCGCGCCATGGGCTCCGGCGCCCGCTTCACAGCGGGCGGCGGAGGCCAGGGCGGCGGTTTCGAGGACGTCTTCGGTGGCATGTTCGGGCAGCAGGGCGGGGGCGGACAGCGTGTCCGCTTCGGCCAGGGCGGCCCGGGCGGTGCCGGCGGCTTCGAGGACATCCTCGGCGGGATGTTCGGCGGCGGTGGTGGCTTCGGCCAGACCTCCGGCGGGTACCGCGGCTTCGGTGGGCCGACGAAGGGTCGCGACGTCACTGCGTCGACGACGCTCGACTTCACCACCGCGATCGCCGGCGACACCGTCAAGCTGTCGCAGGGCAACGGTCGCCCGGTGAACGTCCGCATCCCCGCCGGGGTTGCGGACGGCCAGAAGATCCGGCTGCGCGGCCGAGGCGAACCCTCGCCGGATGGTGGCGAGGCCGGTGACCTGGTGGTCGCCGTCACGGTCCGCAAGCACCCGGTCTTCGAGCGCGACGGGCTCAACCTCCGCGTGGACATCCCGGTGACGTTCCCGGAGGCAGCGCTCGGCGCCACCATCCAGGTGCCGACACTCGGCGGCGAGCCCGTCAAGCTCAAGGTCGCTCCCGGCACGCCCTCGGGTCGCGTCCTGCGCGTCAGAGGCCGCGGTGTCGCGACGAAGAACGGAACGGGTGACCTGCTCGCGACCGTCCAGGTCGCGGTGCCGTCGCACCTGTCGGACAAGCAGCGCGAGGCCGTCGAGGCGCTGGCGGAGGTCCTGCCCGACGAGAACCCGCGCGAGGACCTCCTCGCCAAGGCGCGCGACTAGCGTCACGCGACCAGAGCAGTAGACCCGCCCTGGAGGAACGGTGCGGCTCCGTCAGGAAGCCGCACCGTTCCTCCAGACTGGTTCCAGGACCACGCGAACGACGGAAGGAACACGCCATGACCGACATGGACGAGAACTCGCCCGTCTTCGCGATCGCGATGGCGGCGGAGCTCGCCGAGATGCACCCGCAGACCCTGCGGCAGTACGACCGGCTCGGCCTGGTCGTGCCGGGCCGCACCCGGGGTGGGTCCCGTCGGTACTCGATGCGCGACGTCGCGCAGCTGCGTGAGGTCGCGCGGCTCGGCTCCGAGGGCGTCTCGCTCGAGGGCATCCGGCGCGTGCTCGACCTCGAGAACGAGAACCAGGAACTGCGCCAGCGGGTGAGCGAACTCGAGACCGCGCTGGCCGACCAGCTCATCAACCGCCCGGGCGCCCGCGTGTTCGCGGCCACGGCATCCGGTGCCGCCATTTCGTTGAAGGCGGGCTCGCGGCCGCAGCGGAACACGCAGATCGTGTTGTACCGCGGGCCGCGCTGACCGAACCGCACACGCCATGAGCCCCCGGGACCGAGGTCCCGGGGGCTCATCCGTTCGTCAGTGACGGTGTCAGCGTCAGCGTCAGCGTCAGCGTCAGCGGTTCGATTCGATCTGGACGTTCAGGCCCGTGTTCGCGATCTTGCCGCCCTTGGTCCGCTGGTGCGCCCAGAACTGGTAGTCGCCATCCGGCAGTTCCAGCTCGTTCGTGATCGTCCAGCCGCCGTCGCGCACCGCTGCGGAGCCGATCGTCGGGACTTCGTCCGCGCCGACTCCCATGAGGACGATGTGTCCGCCCAGGTCGCCCGTCCCGGTGAAGACGAGGTCGTCGGACGACGCGCGGCTCCCGTCAGCCGGACCGGTGAACGTCGGGGCGTTCGTGCCGTAGTCGAGCACGACCTCGACGGGGTCCGACTCGACGCCGTCACGCTCCTCGGTCACGGCGATCCGCTGTTCGCCGAAGCCGACCTTCGTGGGGTCGATGCCGAGGTTGTAGTAGCCGCGCTCGTCCTCGACGCGGGTCCGTCCGATCTCGGTGCCCGCAGCGTCCCGTGCCACGACGTCGACGCCCGGCGTGCTGATGCCCGCGATGCCCGCCCACTGCGCGACGTCCTCGGGGAAGTAGCCCTCAGCGGACAGCGAGGCGGACTGCACGTGGACGTTCAGCCCGGCGAACGCCACCTTGCCGCCCCTCGTGCGCTGCGACGCCCAGAACTGGTAGTCGCCGGTCGGCAGGTCCAGCTCGTCGTTCTCGATCTGCCAGCGGCCGTCGGCAACCGACGCCGTACCGATCAGCTGCGTCTGCGTGAAGTCGGTCCCGCTGAGCGAGACCGTCCCACCCGTCGTCCCGGCGCCGTCGAAGCGGAGGTCGGTCCCGCCGATCGTCGAGCCCTCGGCGGGGTCGGTGAACGTCGGAGCGTTCTGCCCGTAGTCGAGTTCCGCCGACGTGCCGTCGGAGGTCGTGCCGTCAACGGTCTGCGTCACGACGAACTCCTGGACGCCGGTCCCGACCTTCGTCGGGTCGACGCCGACGTTGTAGGTACCGCTCGGGTCGGTCACGGTGGTGGAGCCGATCTCCGTGCCGTCCGTCGCCTTGACGACGACCTCTGCACCCACCTCCGCGACACCGGCGATCCCGGCCCACTGCGCGATGTCGACGGGGAAGTATCCCTCCGCCGACGGCGCAGCGACGCCGGCGTCATCCTGGGGGGTGAACGAGATGGCCTCCATCACCGAGGTGCGGCCGTCCGCTGTGGTCTGCGTGAAGGTGACCTCGTAGCCGTCCTTGCTCGACAGGTCAGCCTTCGCTTCCCACTCGGCGACGCCGGAGCGAGTCTGCTTCGCCTCGGTGCGGAAGAGCTCCTCGCCGTCCTGGTCCGTTGCGACGACGGCCGCACCGGCTTCTGCGGACCCCGTGAACGTGCGCTCGCCGGGCGTGTACGTGTTCTCCTCGGCGATGCCGTCGACCTGCAGCAGGCGAGGCAGTGCCACGCGCTCGGACGTGGCCGAGTAGCGCTGCCCGTCGAACCCGAGGTGGACGAGGTCGAGCTGCTTGCCGGTGAACTGCTTGCCGATGGTGAAGGACCAGCCGTTGTTGTCCCGCTGGATCGAGGCCACGACGCGATCGCCGTCGAGTACCTGCGTGCCCGCGACGTCCTGGCGCTCCCCGATGACCTGGATCGTGCCGTCCGGCAGGACGTTCGTCGCGCGGACCTCCGGCTCGGTGACCGCAGCGTCGACCGGGAGCGGCTCGAGCTCGACGGGGGCGGGGGCGGATTCGGTACCGTCTTCGGCGATGGCGACGAGGTCCACACGCTCGCCGAGGTGGTCCTGTGGGACAGTTCCGGTGATCCAGCCCTCCGCGATGCGGGTCTCGCCGATCGACGTGCCTGCTGTGTCGCGGATCTCGACGCGGGCGGTCCGCTCGTCGACCGACCCCTGCACGGTGAAGTCGCCGTCGAGGCGGCGTTCCGCCGGCTCGGCCACCGGCGCGGCCGGGGCGTCGGTCGCTGCCGGCGAGAAGACGACGCCCTCGATGACGCTCGTGCGGCCGTCCGGGAGCGTCTGCGTGAAGGTGACCTTGTGGTCGGACGAGCCGTCGAGGTCGGCCTCGGCGGACCAGGAGCCAGCGGCGGTGCGCGCGGACGACGCTTCTACGCGGAACAGCTCCGTCCCGTCCTCGTCGGCAGCGACGATCGTCGCGCCGGCGCTGGCGGT
Organism: Curtobacterium sp. RIT-PI-V; assembly: GCF_025642935.1. NCBI lineage: Bacteria > Bacillati > Actinomycetota > Actinomycetes > Micrococcales > Microbacteriaceae > Curtobacterium > Curtobacterium sp. RIT-PI-V. Next base: position 19,821 of record NZ_JANZKM010000037.1, on the reverse strand, counting down.
CCCGGCGAACCGCTGGGTGCCGGGGGTGAAGACGTTCTGCTCGCGGAGTCCGTCGACCTGCAGCGTGCGCGGGAGGGCCGTCCGCTCCGTCCGCGTCTTCGTGCCGTCCGCCGCGGTGTGCACGCGGACGAGGTCGAGAGCGTCGTCGCGGTACGTGTCGATCGCGAAGATCTGGAACAACCCGGGACCGGCCGGCCAGTTGCCGATGACCGTCTCTCCGGCGAGCAGGGTGACCTGGTCGCCTCCGGCGGAGCCGAGGACGGCTCGTGCACCGGTCGTGGTGTCGGTGATGCTCATCACGCGCGGGGCGTCGAGTGCGGGGTCGACGGGGATCGCGTCGACCGGCTGGTCCTGCGCGACCGACGATGCCGTCGAGGGAGTGGGCGCGGCCGCAGTGGCCACGGCAGGCGTCAGGAGGCCGAAGCCGAGGGACGCGGTGACGATGCTGCAGACGACTGCAGTGCTCCGGAACGGAGACGGTGCCATGGGGGCTCCTTCTGTGGGGGAACACCACAATATTGATATTCCGTATGCGCGACATGTGAACATGCCGCATGCGATGTGGCTCGAGTTGAAGGGCCACGGATACGCTGGCGCGGTGCCACCGGACTTCGCCGACTTCTTCCGCCGCCGCGACGACGCCGCGGCCGACCTGATCGCGATCGACGGCACGGACCGTTTCATCCTCGACGAGGCCCCGCACGCGCACGGCGACGCGCTCCGGCAACCGGGGGAGGTCGCGGTCGTCGACGACCGGTTCGGGGTGCTGACGCTCGGCGCGATCACCGTCCACGGGGCATCCGACGTCCGGGTCGTGCAGGACTCCCTCATCGGCGTCCGCGCGCTCGAGGCCAACGCCGGGACCTTCGGCCGGCGCGGCTTCCACCACCCCGAGACGCTCGAGCAGGCGTTCCGCGACGTGCGGCTCGTGCTCCTGCGACTCTCGAAGTCGAACGACCGGCTCGACGAGGTCGCGCGGGCGGTCGCCCGCTGGGCCGCCCCCGACGTCGTCCTGCTGTGCGGCGGCGTGACGAAGCACATGCACCTGTCGCAGAACGACGTCCTCCGCCGGTACTTCGGCGATGTCACTGCGTCTCGGGGTCGCGGCAAGTCCCGGTTGCTGATCGCGCAGGACCCGCTCCGCGCCTCGGCCACACGAGCGGATGCGACGAACCCCTGGCCGCGCTCGGTGCACGTCGACGACCTCGGCATGACCCTCGTTGCACACGGCGGGGTGTTCGCCGGGAATTCACTCGACCAGGGCACGCGAGTGCTGCTCGACGCGATGGACGCCGCCGTCCCCAGTGCGCGGGTGGCGGTCGATCTCGGGTGCGGCAACGGCGTCATCGCCAGTGCCATCGCTCGGCGTCGTCCATTGCTCAAGGTGGTCGCGACCGACGTCTCCGCGATCGCAGTCGCCTCGACGCGGGCGACTGCAGCGGCCAACGGTGTGGCCGACCGGGTCCAGGTCGTCCGGACCGACGCGGGCGACGAGCTCGGCGATGGTTCCGCGCAGCTCGTCCTGTGCAACCCACCGTTCCACGCGGACACCACCGTGACCACCGACGCGGCCGGGGCGATGTTCCGGAACGCGGCCACGATCCTCCAGTCCGGCGGTGAACTGTGGTGCGTCTGGAACTCGCACCTGCGCTACCGGCCGGTCCTCGAACGGCTGGTCGGGCCCACCCGACAGGTGGTCCGGACCCCGAAGTTCACGGTGACCGCGTCGCGACGCGGCTGACAGTCCCCGAGGTGGCCGGAACGGCCAGGAGGCGCGGTGCCGTCCGGCACCGCGCCTCCTGGCCGTCAGGTGGTGACGACTCTCGGACCTACGCCGGGACGTAGTCGAACGTGTCCGGGTCCGGCCCCGTCCGGTGCCCCTTGTCGAGCGACGAGATGTCGGTCATGTCGCCGTCGGAGAGCTCGAAGTCGAAGATGTCGAAGTTCTCCTGCACGCGGGCCTTCGTCACCGACTTCGGGAAGACGATGTCACCGCGCTGGATGTGCCAGCGGAGGACGACCTGGGCCGGGGACTTGCCGACGGCGCTGGCGATGCGCGTGATGGTCTCGTCGTCGAGCACGAGGCCCTGGGCGATCGGGGACCAGGCCTCGGTCGCGATGCCGTGCTCGCGGCCGTACGCGCGGAGCTCGTCCTGCGTCAGGTACGGGTGCACCTCGATCTGGTTCACCGCCGGCTTGATCGTCGTCTCGGCGGCGAGGCGGTTGAGGTGGTGCGCCTGGAAGTTGCTCACACCGATGGAGCGGGCGGTGCCGCCGCGGTAGAGCTCCTCCATCGACTGCCACGTCGGGACGAAGTCGACGACGGTGGCGAGCGGCCAGTGGATGAGGAACAGGTCGGTGTAGCCGCCGAGCAGGTCGGCCGACTTCTTGCCGTTCTCCAGCGCTGCTTCGGGGGCGTGGAAGCCGTTGTTGAGCTTCGAGGTGACGAAGATCTCGTCACGAGGGATGCCGGACTCGGCGATGGCCTCGCCGACCTCCTTTTCGTTGCCGTACATCTCGGCGGTGTCGATGTGGCGGTAGCCCACCTCGAGCGCCGTGAGCGTCGCTTCCTTGGTCGACGAGGGGTCGATCTGGAAGACGCCGAAGCCGAGCTGCGGGATGGTCTTGCCGTCGTTCAGGGTGATGTTCGGAACGGTCATGGTGTCATGCAACCAAACGCCCCTCAGCGCGCATTCCGGCAACGTCCAGGATCGGCGGCCCCGGGCGTGCCGCTCGGGACGAGCGGGCCCGCCGGTCAGGACAGCGCGGCGTCGATGTACGCCTGCAGCGCCTGGCCGTAGGCGATCGCGGGGGTCTCGGAGGCGAAGCTCCGGTCGGTGCCGCCGATCGTCGCGGTGACCGTGTAGACGATCCGACCGCCCACCTGCACCCGCGTCAGCCCGATGAACGACGGCCCGAGCAGCTCGCGCAGCTGGTCCTCGCGCGGCAGCCAGAGCGACTCCGACGCGGTCACGGAGTCGAGCGCCCACTCGGTGGTCCCGTTGAACCCCAGGATCGTGCCGGTGGGGGAGTCGTGCCGTTCGACGGTCATCTCGGAGACCGTGTAGACGTCCTCGTCCACCTCGGGCTTGTCGATGACGAACCGGTCGCCCGTTTCGGGGTGCCAGCGCAGGCCGGCGTCGCGGAGGGTCCTGGCGAGTGCAACGGTGATCACGTTCCCACCCTGCACGCGCGGCCCCGCGCTGTCACCACATAGGTTGCCGAAAGCATCCCGTACTAGCATCGCCGAGCACCCCCACGCGCGAGCGCCACCCGATCGCGCGCGCGACGTGACGACGCCCGGACAACCGGTGCCGCGCCTCCAGGTCGATCAACCGGCCACGGGGCGGGCCACCGGCCGGCGTCCCGACCGAGGCGACGGACACCCCGTCCGCCGAAGAGAAGGACCCGCATGACCCTCGAACGCGAGGAACTCCGCGACGGCTGGACCGTGACGATGGCCGGAGGAACCGGTGCGCCGGACGGCGTTGCGGGCCGCACCATGCCGGCGACGGTGCCGGGCCAGGTGCACACCGACCTGGAACGGGAGGGCCTGCTGCCGGACCCGACCTTCGACCAGAACGAGCAGGCCGCCAAGTGGGTCGGCCGCGCCGACTGGTCGTACCGCACCTCGGTCGACGTCGACCCCCGCGGCCACGAACGCGTGGACCTCGTGTGCGACGGCCTGGACACCGTCTCCGAGCTCAGCCTTGACGGTGTCGTCGTGGGCACGACGCGGAACATGCACCGGCGCTACCGCTTCGACGCGCGCGTGCAGTCGGGGTCCGGGGCGACGACGAAGGACCTCGAGATCCTGTTCGAGTCGCCGTACCGCGAGGCCGGCCGGGTCGCCGCGAAGGCCGGCAGCATGCCGGGCCCGTACGACGAGCCGTTCCCGTACATCCGCAAGATGGCCTCGAACTTCGGCTGGGACTGGGGCCTCACCGCCGTCACGAGCGGGCCCTGGCGACCGGTCGCCATCGAGCGGTGGTCCACCGCGCGGCTGCGCGAGGTCCGACCGCTCGTCGACGTCGAGGCCGGCGAGGGCGTGCTCGACGCGCACATCACGGTCGAGCGCTCGGGCCTGAACGACCTGGACCAGGACGGCGAGGACGACGACCTGGTGCTCGTCGTGACCGTCAGCGGTCTCAAGGAGGACGGCACGCCGACGCGGCAGCGGTCGCGGGCGCAGCTGACGCCGAAGGACGACGAGACCGTCGTCACGGTCCGCGTGCCCGAGGCCCTGCGTTGGTGGCCCCGCGGCTACGGCGCGCAGGCACAGTACGACGTGGTCGTCGAGCTGCAGACGGTGGACGGCGAGGTGCTCGACCGCGACACGTTCCGCACCGGCTTCCGGTCGACCCGGATCGACACACAGGTCGACGACATGGGTCGTCCCTTCGGCATCCACGTGAACGGGACACTGATCGACGTGCGGGGTGTGAACTGGATCCCCGACGACGTGATCGTCTCGCGGGTCGACCGCGCTCGCCTGCAGTCCCGTCTGGGCGCGGCGGCGTCGCTCGGCACGAACCTCGTGCGCGTGTGGGGCGGTGGCGTGTACGAGTCGCGTGACTTCTACGAGGTCTGCGACGAGCTCGGCCTGCTCGTCTGGCAGGACTTCCCGTTCGCGTGCTCCGCCTACCCCGAGGTCGAACCGATCCGCAGCGAGGTCATCGCCGAGGCCCGCGACAACGTCGCCCGGCTCGCCCGACACCCCTCGCTGGTGCTGTGGAACGGGAACAACGAGAACATCTGGCTGCACGACGTGGACGGCTGGGCGGAGTCCCTCGGCGATCGCGGCTGGGGCCTGGACTACTACCTCGACCTGCTGCCGACGATCGTCGACGCGGTCGACCCGTCGCGCTTCTACACGGTGGCGTCGCCGTGGTCGGGCTCCGAGTCGCTGCCCGCGAACGACGTCGACCACGAGACGCACCACTCGTGGGACGTCTGGAACCGCCTGCCCGACACCGCCTACCGCGGGTCCGTGCCGCGCTTCGTGTCCGAGTTCGGCTGGCAGGCGCCCCCGGCCTGGCGGACGCTGCGGGACGGCGTCGCCGACGAGGTGCTGTCGCAGGACGCACCCGGGGTGGTCCACCACCAGAAGGCGGCCGACGGGATGGGCAAGCTGGCCCGCGGCTTGGCGCCGCGGTTCGGCACGGGGCCCTTCTCGTTCGATGCGTGGCACTACCTGACGCAGCTGCAACAGGCGCGGGCCATCGCGACGGGCATCGAGCACTGGCGCACGCACTGGCCGCGGAACGCCGGCGTGGTCATGTGGCAGCTCAACGACCTGTGGCCGGTGTCGTCGTGGTCGGCGATCGACTCGGCTGGGCGGCTGAAGCCGCTCGCGCACGAGCTGCGCCGGCTGTACGACGACGTCCTGCTGACGATCCGTCCGGTGTCGCGGGTGGCGGTCGCGCCGTCCGCCGTGTCCGGACCGGCTGCGTCTCCGGCGTCGTCGCCCGCCTCTCCGGTCTCCGGGACGGTCGCGCCCGCCTCGCCGGTCGCGTCCGGTGCGGATCGGACGGGAGGCCCGGATCACCCGGGTGGATCGGCCGCCGTCGGCGAGACGGCTGATCCGGGAGACGTGGCGGACACCCTGTCCCTCGGCGTCTCGCCCGGCGCGTTCGGCTCCTCGCCCGTCGAGGTCGCCGTCCGGTCGGTTCGGGGCGGGCAGGACAGTGTCGTGCGGGTGCGCCGGGTGACCACGGCCGGCACGATCCTGGCCGAGGTGTCCCTGCCGGTGCGCCTGTCGTCCGCCGGCGTGGCGGTCGTCGCGCTGCCCGAGTCCGTGGGCGTGGTCGACGACCCGACGAACGAGCTCATCGTGGCGGACATGGACTGGCGACGAGCGGTCTGGACACCGGGCCCCGACGTCGACACGCGGTGGGAGCCGGCACGCTACCGAACGTCGTTCACGCCCGCCGACGGAGGGCTCGACCTGACCGTCGAGGCCGAGTCGCTCGTGCGGGACCTGCTCGTCCAGCCCGACCGGGTGAGCGCGACCGGTGCGGTGGACCGCGGGTTCATGACCCTCTTGCCCGGGGAACGGGTGACCTTCCGGATCACCGGCGTGACCGAGGCGGACATCCCGGCACTCCGTGCGGAACCCGTCCTGTGGAGCCTGGACCGCGTGCTCGGCCGTTGATATGCAGAACGACACAGTGATATATTCGGCGGTGCGCCGCTCGCTGTCCTGACCCGGACGACCCCGGCGTCCGGTCGACCTCCCGTCGGCCCGTCGACAGGAGGTCCCACGATGTCGCTCGCGATGCGTCCACCCACGGCAGCACGCGCTGTCCCCCCGATCACGGTGACGGTGACGGCGCCGGCCGGTGCTCGCCGCGGCTTCGCCCCTGCGGTCGCCCTGCTGGACGCCAGCCTGTTGATCGTGGCCTTCGCGACGGCACACGTGGTCCGGTTCCCCTGGGAGTTGTCGGTCGTCCGGCCCCGGGCCGGTTGGGTGGAGTTCGCGACGGCTCCGGCGATCATCCTGATCTGGATGGTCCTGCTGTCCACGTTCCGCACCCGCGACCCGCGCATCGCCGGCATCGGGGGCGACGAGTACCGACGCCTCGTCACCGCGAGCCTGGTCTCCGTCGCGGTGGTCGCGGTCGTGGCGTACGCGGCACAGCTCGACCTCGCGCGCGGGTACGTCGCGATCGCCTTCCCGCTCGGTCTGCTCCTGCTCGCCGTCGGTCGTTGGGGGGTCCGCACCGCCCTTGCCCGCAGTCGGGCGCGGGGGTTGCGCCTGCAGGACGTCCTGATCGTCGGCGACACCGAGGACGTCCGGTACGTCGGGCGGCGGATCGCGGCGACGCCCAGCGCCGGGTACCGGGTCCGCGCGGTCGTGACCGACTGCGAGCCCGTGGGGACGACGATCGACCTCGGGCCGGCGTCCGCTCCGGTGGTCAGCGGGATCGACGACGTCCTCGCGCTGGCTCGTTCCGAGGGTGTCTCGGCGGTCGTCGTCGCCGGGGCCGTCCGCGGCGGGCACGAGCGACTGCGCCGCCTCGGGTGGCAACTCGAGGAGCACGGCGTCGAACTCGTCGTGTCCTCGCCGCTCTCGGACATCGCCGCAGGGCGCGTGCACGAACGCCCGGTCGACGGCCTGCCGCTGATGCACGTCGAGACGCCCGACTACCGACGCCGGGCTGGCAAGCGGCTGCTCGACGTCGTCGGCGCGGGCTTCGGGCTGGTGCTGCTGGCACCGGTCCTGGCCGTGATCGCGCTGGCGGTCCGGCTCGACGACGGAGGCCCGGTGTTCTTCCGGCAGACCAGAGTGGGCCGTGGCGGCAAGGAGTTCCCGATCCTCAAGTTCCGCACGATGTGCATCGACGCCGAGGCCCGGATGGCTGCCCTGCACGATGCGAACGAAGGCGCCGGCCCCCTGTTCAAGATGAAGGACGACCCCCGGATCACCCGGGTCGGGGCGTTCCTGCGGAAGACCTCGCTCGACGAGTTGCCGCAGCTGTGGAACGTGCTCACCGGCTCGATGAGCTTGGTCGGCCCTCGGCCCGCTCTGCCGCGCGAGGTCGCCCTGTACGAGGACTTCGCCGACCGCCGGCTCCTGGTCACCCCGGGGATCACCGGGCTGTGGCAGGTCAGCGGTCGGTCCGACCTGGACTGGGCCGAAGGGGTCCGCCTCGACCTGCACTACGTCGAGAACTGGTCGTTCCTGCACGACCTGGTGGTCCTCGCCCGGACGGTGCCGTCGGTGCTCCGGTCGCGCGGCGCGTACTGACACACTCCGCGACGGATCGGCGCAGGCCCTTCCCTGTGCGAACGGTGTCCGTTCCGGCGCCCGGCCTGGGCATCGGGGAGCGGGGGAGTTACGATGGGGAGCACACGGACTTCCGCCGCGTGGGTCGAAGAAGACCTCCGGACGGCGACCAGTTCCAGATCAAGGAGTCATGATGCTCGGTAACCTCGGCGGCGTACACCTGCTGATCATCCTCGGGATCGTCATCCTGCTGTTCGGTGCGACGAAGCTCCCGGCGCTCGCCAAGGGCCTCGGGCAGTCGATCAACATCTTCAAGAAGGAGATGAGCGACGACGAGAAGAAGGCGCAGGCCGGTGACACCACGGTGCAGAACACCGCGGCGACGAACACCACCGTGCCGACCGCTCCCGCCGAGCCCGCTGCCGGTCCGGTCCTGAACCCCGGCCCGAGCGCGCAGCCGAACACCGACTCCCGGCGCTAGTCACCCAGCTCAGGACACCCAGCCCCGTCCTGTCGGCAGCCCCCGCGACCTTCGTTGGTCGCGGGGGCTTCTTCGTGCCTGGGCTGCCCGTGCTGCCCGGTCGGCGCAACCGGAGCAGGATGAGCACATGACCACTGCCGCACCCCGCGCGACCGCGCCGCTCCGCGACGACCGGCGCACGGTGCTCGTGGTGGCGATCCTGTCGTCGTTCGTCGTCGGGCTGGACTCGAGCGTGGTGAACGTGGCACTCCCCGCGATCCGGCAGGAGCTCGGCGGTGGGCTGGTCGTGCAGCAGTGGACCGTCGACGCGTACCTGGTGACGCTCGGCTCGCTCATCCTCGTCGCCGGATCGCTGTCGGACGTGTTCGGCCGGGTCCGGATCATCACGTGGGGGCTCGTGGTGTTCGGGATCGCCTCGGTCGCGTGCGCCATCGCCCCGACGGGGGAGTTCCTGATCATCTCGCGGGCGTTCCAGGGCGTCGGCGGGGCCCTGGTGACACCGAGTGCGCTCGCCCTCATCGTGGCGGCGTTCAGTGGGGCCGCCCAGTCGAAGGCGATCGGCACGTGGACCGCGTGGTCGAGCGCCGCGACGATCCTCGGCCCCGTGGTCGGTGGCTTGGTGGTCGACAGCATCGGCTGGCGGTGGATCTTCGTGCTGACCGCCGTCCCGATCGCGGTGACGATCCCGCTGGTGCTGCGGATCACCGGTGACGTGCACCCCGCCGTCCGACCACGCATCGACGTGGTGGGCGCCGTGCTCGCGGTCGTCGGGGTCGGTGGGGCCGTGCTCGGACTCATCGAGCAGGAGCGGCTCGGGTGGGGCGCGCCCGTCGTGGTCGCGGCGCTGGTGCTCGGCGCGCTGGCGCTCGTGGCCTTCGTGCCGTGGGAACTTCACGTGACCCGGACGACCGGTTCGCCGCTGGTGCCGCTCGCGCTGTTCCGTGCCCGCAACTTCGCGGTGGGCAACCTCGCCACCCTGTCGATCTACGGCGCCCTGAGCATGGTCTTCTTCGTGGTCACCCTGTTCCTGCAGGAGGTCTGGGGGTTCCCGGCCTGGCTCGCCGGCCTGGCGACGCTGCCGCCGACGGTGGTCCTGCTGCTGGTGTCCTCGGCGGTGGGCGGCCTGGCGGGACGGTTCGGTCCGCGTTGGTTCATGGCTGCCGGGCCGGCGGTGGCAGCGGTCGGTGCGCTCCTGATACTGCTGGTCGGAGCACGGCCGGGCGGGTACTGGATCGCCGTGTTCCCGGGCCTCGTGCTCATCGGGTTCGGGATCGCGCTCATGGTGACGCCGCTGACGAGTGCCGTGCTCGGGTCGGTGCCGCAGTCCGAGGCCGGGGTCGGGTCGGCCGTGAACAACGCCATCGCGCGGATCGCCGGTCTGGTGATGGTGGCGCTCGCGGGTGTGGTGCTCGGTGGTGAGATGAGCGTCGCAGGCCTGCACCGGGCCGTCGTCGTGATGGCGGTACTGCTCCTCGCCGGCGCGGTCGTCAGTGCCGTCGGGATCCGGAATGTCCCCGCGCCGACGTAAGTTGAGTGCAGTAGACTCAAGTACAACACCACCGCAACGAAAGGACGGAACGCATGGCGAACCTCCAGGGTGCTCCTGACTCGCAAGAGCGACAGAAGACCGCCCTCGAGCAGTACGGCGTCGACCTGACGGCGATCGCTCGCAGCGGCAAGCTCGACCCGGTGATCGGACGCGACTCCGAGATCCGACGCGTCAGCCAGGTGCTCACCCGCCGCACCAAGAACAACCCCGTGCTCATCGGCGAACCCGGCGTCGGCAAGACCGCCGTCGTCGAGGGCCTCGCGCAGCGCATCGTCGCCGGCGACGTCGCCGACTCGCTCAAGGACAAGCGGCTCGTGTCGCTCGACATCTCCTCGCTCATCGCCGGCGCGAAGTACCGCGGCGAGTTCGAGGAGCGCCTCAAGGCCGTGCTCAAGGAGATCAACGACTCCGACGGCCAGGTCATCACGTTCATCGACGAGCTGCACACGCTCATGGGTGCCGGTGGCGGCGAGGGGTCCGTCGCGGCCTCGAACATGCTCAAGCCGATGCTCGCGCGCGGCGAACTGCGGCTCATCGGGGCGACGACGCTCGACGAGTACCGCGAGTACATCGAGAAGGACGCCGCCCTCGAGCGCCGCTTCCAGCAGGTCTACGTGGGGGAGCCCAGCGTCGAGGACGCCGTGGCGATCCTCCGCGGCCTCAAGGAGCGCTACGAGGCGCACCACAAGGTGACGATCAACGACTCCGCGCTCGTCGCTGCGGCCAGCCTGTCGAACCGGTACATCTCCGGTCGGCAGCTGCCCGACAAGGCGATCGACCTGATCGACGAGGCCGCCAGCCGGCTCCGCATGGAGATCGACTCGAGCCCGGTCGAGATCGACGAACTCAAGCGGAACGTCGACCGGCTGCGCGTCGAGGAGTTCGCGCTCAAGCAGGAGAAGGACGACGCCTCCAAGGCGCGGCTCGAGAACCTGCGGAACGAACTGCACACGCGCGAGGAACGGCTGGGCGAGCTCGAGCAGCGCTGGCAGGCCGAGCGTGCGAGCCTGAACCGGATCGGTGAGCTGAAGCAGCAGCTCGACGACCTCAACATGCGCAGCCAGCGCGCCCAGCGCGAGGCCGACTACGCCACGGTGTCGCGCCTGGAGTACGCCGAGAAGCCCCGGATCGAAGCGGAGCTCGCAGCCGCCGAGCAGGCCGAGTCCGCCGACCGCATGGTGAACGACAGCGTCACCGACGAGGACATCGCCGCCGTGATCGCGCAGTGGACGGGCATCCCGCTCGGCCGGCTGCTGCAGGGCGAGACCGAGAAGCTCCTGCACCTGGAGAACGAGCTCGGCCGCCGGATCATCGGGCAGCGCACCGCCGTCAACACCGTGTCCGAGGCCGTCCGCCGCACCCGCGCCGGCATCTCCGACCCGGACCGTCCGACCGGATCGTTCCTGTTCCTCGGGCCGACCGGCGTCGGCAAGACCGAGCTGGCCAAGGCACTCGCGGAGTTCCTGTTCGACGACGAGAAGGCCCTCGTCCGCATCGACATGAGCGAGTACGGCGAGAAGCACTCGGTCTCGCGGCTGATCGGCGCTCCGCCCGGGTACGTCGGCTACGAGTCCGGCGGGCAGCTCACCGAGGCCGTCCGGCGTCGCCCGTACTCGGTGATCCTGCTCGACGAGATCGAGAAGGCGCACCCGGAGGTCTTCGACGTGCTGCTCCAGGTGCTCGACGACGGCCGGCTGACCGATGGGCAGGGTCGCACGGTCGACTTCCGGAACACGATCCTCGTGCTCACGTCGAACCTCGGTTCGCAGTTCATGACCGACCTGACGCTGACGGACGACCAGCGCGAGGACGCCGTGCGCGAGCTCGTGCAGCAGGCGTTCCGACCGGAGTTCATCAACCGTCTCGACGACATCGTGGTGTTCCAGGCCCTGACGGCCGACGACCTCGGCCAGATCGTGTCGCTCTACGTCGACCGGCTCGCCCGACGCCTGACCGACCGCCGACTCGAACTCGCGGTCACGCCCGAGGCACGTGGGTGGCTGGCGGAGCGCGGGTACGACCCGCTCTACGGTGCGCGGCCGCTCCGTCGCCTCATGCAGCGGCAGATCGACGACAAGCTGGCACGGGCGATCCTGTCCGGTGACGTCCGCGACGGCGACACCGTGCGGGTGGACGTCGCCGAGGACGGCGACGGCCTGACCGTCGAGCCCTTCCAGTTGGCGGAGGTCGTCGAGGAGTAGGCGAGCGCGCGGGGTGACCGACGGGAGGCCCGTCACCGGTTCCTGGGACCGGTGTCGGGCCTCCGCCGTTACCGTCCAGGGCATGCCTGAGATCCGCGCGTTCCGTCGCCTCACCGAGTCCGTCGAGCACGCGAGCGTGCTCGACAAGGCCGTCGATGTCGACCGGGCGGTGGTGAGCGTGCTCGCGAAGCCGAAGGCGCTGCGGCAGCTGCTGCACGGCGTGCCGTTCGGCCACCCGATCCACCCGCTCATGGTGCAGGTGCCGCTCGGCGCGTGGATCTCCGCCGCGGTGCTCGACGTGTTCGGCGGGAAGGGCAACGCGAAGGCCGCGAAGACGCTGGTCGGCGTGGGGCTCGTGTCCTCCGGCAGCGCGAGCGTCGCCGGCTACGTCGACTGGTCCGAGCTGAACCGCGAACAGCTGCGCACCGGGTGGGTGCACCAGGCCGTCAACTGGGTTGGCATCTCGCTGTACGGGCTGTCGTGGTGGCAGCGGAAGAACGGGAACCACGGCGCCGGCAAGGTGCTCGGGTTCGCTGCGCTCGGTGTCGTGGGAGTTGGCGGGTACCTCGGCGGGCACCTGGCCTACCGCCAGCGCGCCGGCGTGAGCGACCACGGCGAGGTCCCGTTCGACGCGTCGCGCTGACCGTTACGGCGGCGAAACAGTCGCCACCCCAGGCTGGGCACACGGATCCCCTGACGATCGACACCGTCCCGCTCACGTTCGCTCCGGCCCCTCGCAGCACCGGTTTCGTGGTACACGTCGACGAAGAAGCCGGCATCGTCCGTGTCGACCCAGCCGATCCACAGGAATATCGCATGTGATGTCCGGATGCGCGTACTCGTGGTGGATGATGAGACAGCCCTCGCCGACCTCGTCGCGACGGGATTGACCCGGCAGGGCATGGCGGTCGACGTCGCCCACCGGGGTGACCACGCGGACGAGCTCCTGGCGGTGAACGACTACGACGTCGTCGTGCTCGACCGGGACCTCCCCGGCATGCACGGCGACGAGGTGGCCCGGCGGCTCGCGGCGCGGGGGAGCCTCACCCGCATCCTCATGCTCACTGCGGCGACGACACTGACCGACCGGGTGAACGGCCTCGAACTCGGCGCCGACGACTACCTGGCGAAGCCGTTCGAGTACCCGGAGCTCGTCGCGCGGGTCCGTGCGCTCGGCCGCCGGAGCGTCGCCCCCGTCGCGCCGGTGCTCGAACGCGCCGGAGTACTCGTCGACACGAACCGGCGGATGGCGACGCGTGACGGCCGCCCGCTCGACCTCACCGCGAAGGAGCTCGGCGTGCTCGAGACCCTGCTGCGTGCCGACGGCCGGATCGTCCCCGCCGAGGAACTCCTCGAGAAGGTCTGGGACATGAACATCGACCCGTTCACCGCCGCCGTCCGGGTGACCATGTCGAAACTCCGCCGCAAGCTCGGCGACCCGGACCCGATCCGGACGGTGCCCGGCCAGGGGTACGCCCTGTGAGTCCGGGCGGCGCACGGTGGCGGCCACGCTCGTGGAGCATCCGCACCCGTACCGCGCTGGCGTTCGCACTCGCCGCGATGGCGCTCACCGCCGGGGTCGTGGTGTTCACCAACCTGATGGCCTTGGCCGGGGTCGGCGCCGGACTCGACACCGCGTCGTTCGTGCAGACCCGCCCGGCGCGGACGCTCCCGACCGCCGAGCCCGTACCGACCGGGGACGACTCCGCCCCGCCGTTCGGCGGCGGGGAGCGGGCCACCGTCGCGGTCGTGCAGCTCGTCGCCGTGCAGCAGTGGCAGTGGTCGGCGATCGGCGTCGCCGGGGCAGGGGCACTCGCGGGCGGCATCGGCTGGCTGGTCAGCCGTCGGATGCTCCGCCCGATCGACCGGATCACCGCCACCGCGGTCCGGATCACCGCATCGAACCTGCACGAGCGGATCGCCCTCGTCGGTCCCGACGACGAGCTCCGGCGGCTGTCGAGCACCGTCGACGACCTGCTCGACCGGCTCGAGACGGCGTTCGAGAGCCAGCGGCGGTTCGTGGCGCAGGCGTCGCACGAACTCCGCACCCCGCTCGCGGTGCAACGCGCCGCCCTGCAGATCGGGTTGCACGACGGCCTCGACACCGAGGACGTCCGGGTCGTCCGCGACGAGTTGCTCGAGCAGAACCGGCGGACCGAGCACCTGGTCGAGTCGCTGCTCGTGCTCGCCGAGGCCGACCGCGGGCTCGACGGCACGAAGCAGGCGGTCCACGTCGACGACGTGACCGCCGAGGTGCTCGCGGGGACGGCCCGGATCGCGGCCGACGCCGGGGTCGCGCTGACGCACGAGGCCCACACCGGGCCTCCCGGCCTCATCGTCGACGCTGAGCCGACGCTGCTGCGGCAGCTCCTCGAGAACCTGGTCGGCAACGCCGTCGAGTACAACGAACCGGGTGGGTTCGTCCGGGTGACCACCTCGGCGGACGGACTCGTCGTCGAGAACTCGGGACCGGTGGTGCCCGCGGGCGAGGCGTGGCGCCTGGCGGAACCGTTCCGCCGCTGCCCGTCCGGTCCCGCAGGAGGCCGGCACAGCGGACTCGGGCTGTCGATCGTGGCGTCCATCGTGCACGCGCACGGGTGGACGCTGTCGATCGCAGCTCGACCGTTCGGCGGACTCGTGGTGCGCGTCGGTGTTTCGTCGGTGCAACCGACCAGGGACGCGGTACGAAACAGCTGATCCGGTGTCCTGGGACCATGAACGCAACGACCACTCGCCGCACCCGTTCCCTGCTCGCCCTCGCCGCAGCCGCCTTCCTGCTGCCCAGCCTGCTCGCCGCCTGCACGGCCAGCCCGGACGACGAAGCCGACACGGCACCGGGGTCGGCGGCCAAGGGGTCCTCGCTCGCCGAGTGCATGCGCGGGAAGGGCCACGACATGCCGGACCCGTCGGGCGGCGGATCGACGATGCGCCTCAGCGTGCCGGACGGTGTCGACCCGGAGCAGTACCAGAGCGATCTCGCGGAGTGCCTCGGGGACGACGAGGGCGCCGGGGACGTCAAGGCGGCGAAGCCGATGCCGGGCAGCGAGGAGACGCTCCGCGAAGTGGCCGAGTGCATCCGCGACGGTGGCTTCTCGGACTACCCAGACGACGAAGACGGCCAGCGCGCGTACCGGGCTGACGACAGTGCGGCCTTCGACGAGGTGGCGCGTGCGTGCACCGACGAGGCGTTCGGCACCGCCGGGACGGCGGTCGACCAGTGAGGCACTCGAGCCGACGCCGCACGGTGGTCGTCGGTGTCTGTCTCATCGCGGTGCTCGCGTCCGGTACCGGGACCTGGGCGCTCCTCGATCTGCGGGGTGGCAGCGCAGCGTCCGCGTCGTCCTCGGATCGTCCGACCCGCGCCGGTTCGACGGCAGCCGTCACGAAGGGCGACCTGACCGACTCGAAGGTCTTCGCCGGCACGCTCGGCTACGGCGCCCCGACCGGCGTGCCCGCCGCGGCCGCCGGGACCATCACGTGGCTGCCCCGCCCCGGCGACATCATCCAACGTGACGAGTACCTGTACGCGGTGGACGAGCGCGGTGTGCGCTCGATGTACGGCACGGTTCCGCTCTGGCGCGACCTGTCCCGTGGCACGCACGGCACCGACGTGCGGCAGCTCAACGAGAACCTCGCGGCCCTGGGCTACGACGTGTCCGTGGACGACGAGTTCGGGCCGCGGACCCAGGCGGCGGTGCGCCGGTGGCAGGAGGACCGCGGTCACGAAGTCACCGGGGTCCTCACCGCCGACGACATCGCGTTCGTCGACGGCGCGGTGCGCGTCGCCGTGGTGGACGGCAAGCTCGGCCAGTCGACCGGCGCCGCCGGCGCGGACGCTGCCGGCGGCGGCGCCGGTGGAGACGTGCTGCAGGTCACGAGCACGAAGCGGGTCGTCTCGGCGACCGTCTCGCAGCGCGACGCCGAGCGACTGGCGGTCGGCACCCGGGTCGACGTCCGGGTGAACGGGACCGGCGCCGCGATGCGCGGAGAGGTCGCGGACATCCAGCCCGAGACCGGCGAGGACGGCGGCACCAAGGTCCTGGTGTCGGTGTCCTTCGATCCCGGCGACCGGAAGCTGCCCGCGGCTGCCTCCGCCCAGATCGACGCGAAGGGCGCCACCGAACGGGGCGTGCTGTCAGTCCCGGTGTCGGCGCTCGTCGCGGGCTCCGGTGGCTCGTACGCGGTCGACGTCGTGCAGCAGGGCGGCCGGACCGAGCGCGTACCCGTCGAACCGGGGTTCACCGCCGGCGGCCGCGTGGCGATCAGCGGCGACGTCGCGGCCGGTGACCGCGTGGTGGTGCCCGGATGACCCCCACGACCATGGCGGACCGTCAAGTCGTCCTGTCGCTCGAGGACGTCGTGAAGACGTACGGGGACGTCGGCGCGCTCCGCGGCGTCTCGCTCGAGGTCGCGGCCGGTGAGCTCGTCGCCGTGGTCGGCCCCTCGGGGTCGGGCAAGTCGACGATGCTCAACATCATCGGGACGCTCGATCGGCCGACGTCCGGTACCGTGACGATCGCCGGCAAGGACGTCGCCACGATGTCCGACGACGCCCTGTCGCGACTGCGGACCGACCACATCGGCTTCGTGTTCCAGCACTTCCACCTGCAAGCCGGGGCGACCGCCGCCGAGAACGTCGCCGACGGTCTGCTCTACGCGGGCATCCCGCGCCGCGACCGGCACCGACGTGCGGTCGACGCACTGGGCCGGGTCGGGCTCGGGCACCGGGTCGACCACCGCCCCCACCAGCTGTCCGGCGGCGAGAAGCAGCGGGTGGCGATCGCCCGGGCCATCGTCGGCGAACCCACCATCCTGTTGGCGGACGAGCCGACCGGGGCACTCGACACCGCCTCGGGCACGGCGGTCCTCGGGCTGCTGCGCGAGCTCAACGACGGCGGGACCACTGTGCTCGTCATCACCCACGACCTCGAACTCGCGGCCTCGCTGCCCCGGCAGGTGCGGATGCGCGACGGTCTCGTCTCGCAGGACGACGCCGCGGGCGGCGCCGAAGCACTCGCCGCCGCGATCCGGGGCGACCGGTGAGCGCCCGAGGAACCGTCAGCCCGGCGGACCTGCTCCGGCTCGGGGTGTTCGGCCTGCGGACCCGGCCCGGCCGCGTCGTCCTGTCGGCCCTCGGCATCGCCATCGGCATCGCGGCGATGATCGCGGTCGTCGGCATCTCGTCGTCGAGCAAGGCGAAGGTCGACCAGGTCCTCGACGCCCTCGGCACGAACGTGCTCACCGTCACCCAGGCGCAGGGATTCGGTGAGACGCCGCCGCTGCCGGACACCGCCCTCGAGTCGGTGCAGCGTCAGGACGACGTCGAGTCCGCGGCCGCGATCGGCACCGTCCCGGAGACCGCGGTCTACCGCAACGGGTTCGTCCCGGCCCCGGAGACGAAGGGCATCTCCGTGCTGGCGGCCTGGGGTGACGTCCCGGAGGTGCTCGGCGGCGAGCTCGCCGCCGGCCGGTGGATCGACGACACCCGGAGAGCGGCCCCGCAGGTCGTGCTCGGGGCCGAGGCCGCCGATGCCCTCGGCATCGACGAGGTCCGGTCGGACAGCCGGGTCTGGATCGGCGGGCAGTGGGTACAGGTCGTCGGGGTCCTGCGACCGCTCGCGCTCGCCGAGGACCTCGACAACAGCGTGTTCGTCCCCCGGACCCTCGCCGGGCAGCTCGGGTTCGACGGTGCGCCGACCGCGGTCTACACCCGGGTCGACCCGTCCCGCGTCGAGCAGGCCCGAGACGTCCTCGCCGGCGCGATCCGGCCCGGAGCGCCGCAGGACGTCGGGGTGACGCGGCCGTCCGACGCGCTCGCCGCGAAGGACGCCACCGACGACTCGTTCACCGGCTTGTTGGTCGGCATCGGCGGTGTCGCCCTGCTCGTCGGCGGCATCGGGGTCGCGAACACGATGGTGATCACGGTGCTGGAACGTCGTGCCGAGGTGGGGGTGCGTCGTGCCCTCGGCGCACGACGGCGGAACATCCGTGACCAGTTCCTGGTCGAGTCGCTGCTGCTGTCGTTCCTGGGCGGCGTCGCCGGTGTGGTGATCGGCGTCGGGGTCACGGTCGCCTTCGCCCTGGCGCAGGGGTGGCCGGTGGCGATCCCGCTGTGGGCCGTCGGCGGCGGGCTCGGCGCGACCGTCGTCATCGGCGGCGTGTCCGGGTGGTACCCGGCGGCGCGCGCAGCGCGCATCCCACCGACGTCCGCCCTGGCGGCCGTCTGACGGAAGTGGTGGTGATCCGGGAGGCCCGGTGCCGGTCTGCGAGACCGGCACCGGGCCTCCCGGTCGCCCCGTCCACCCCGCCGACGCGCGGCGCAGATCATGCCTGGTCATGACCAGTCGCGTCAAGCGTTGGCGACGATCTGTTCGACATCCGTGATCCCCCGGAAACACGCGGATCGAACCCGCTCACAGGGACCGATCCAACGGTTGACAAGGGCTCCTGGAAGGTCTTCTATTGCGAATACGCAACGTCCTTTCATAAAGGTCGGACCAAGGGAGTCAACGTGACACGCACGCGTTTCGCCGCACTCGGTGCGCTCGGCCTGGCGGCCGCGCTCGCCCTCACCGGGTGCTCCGCCGGAAGCAACGGAGCTTCCGACGGCGGCACGAAGGCCATCGGCACACCCGATGGCAAGGGCAAGACCATCACCGTCTGGATGATGAACGGCGACCTGAGCGACAAGGTCCTCGACGCCGCCCAGGAGCAGTTCACCAAGGACACCGGGGCGAAGGTGAAGATCCAGACCCAGCAGTGGGACGGGATCACCACGAAGCTCACCACGGCCCTCGCCCAGGACGACGCCCCCGACGTCGTCGACCTCGGCAACACGCAGGTGCCGGTCTACGCGGCGGCCGGCGGTCTCATGGACCTGACGCCGTACCGCGACGAGCTCAAGGACGGCCAGACCTGGCTCACCGGGCTCGAGGGGCCGGCGACGGTGGACGACAAGCTCTACGGCGCTCCGCTGTTCGCCGGCAACCGCGCCGTCGTCTACAACAAGAAGATCTGGAAGGACGCGGGCGTCACCGACGTGCCGACCACCTACGACGAGCTCACCGCCGACCTGGACAAGGTCAAGGCGGCCAACACGGCGAGCGACTTCTCCGCCTTCTACATGCCCGGCCAGTACTGGTACGGCGGGCTGCAGTGGGTCTGGGACGCCGGCGGCGAGATCGCCTCCGACAAGGACGGCAAGTGGACCGGAGAGCTCGACTCCTCCGACGCGGTCAAGGGCCTGACGGCGTGGAAGACGTTCCAGAACGACTACTCCGCGACGTCGACGCAGGACATCAACACCGACAAGCCCTCGCAGAGCGACGTCTTCGCCCAGGGCAACACCTCGGCGTTCCTCGGATCGGCGTGGGAGATCGGCTCGATCACCACCGCGAAGCCGGCGCTCGCCGACCAGATCGGCACGTTCCCGATGCCCTCGCAGACGGACGGGAAGACGCAGCCGGTGTTCCTCGGCGGGTCCGACCTCGGGATCCCGGCGAAGGCCGCCAACCAGGAACTCGCGCTGTACTACCTGAAGATCCTGACCTCGAAGGAGTTCCAGCAGGACCAGGTGTTCGGTGTGGACGGCTGGGAGCCGAACTCGACCGAGCTGCTCGACGCCGTGGCCGACGACGTCGACACCCTGCACAAGCCGTACTTCGCGGCGGCGGGCACGAGCCGTCCGACCCCGGCGACGCCGGGCTGGGCGACGATCGAGGGCGACGCGTCGTTCCAGTCGATGTTCGCGGACATCGCCACCGGGCGGAAGTCGCCGGAGCAGGCCGCCGAGGGCTTCTCGAAGCACCTCACGACCGCGCTGAACGCGCAGCCGTAGTCGATGACCTCCACTGCAGAGCAG
>NZ_JANZKM010000036.1:0-29962 GCF_025642935.1 Curtobacterium sp. RIT-PI-V | reverse complement strand
CGCCACCGGAGTCGTCGTCGCCCTCGCCGGGTGCGCCACGTCGGCGTCCGCCGGCTCCGGCTCCGGCTCCGGTGCGTCAGACGGCACGGTCACGATCGGCGCCGCGTCGAACGGTGCCGCCACCGAGACGAAGGTCACGGTCGACGCGGACGAGAAGCTGCACGACGAACTCCCCGCCTCCGTCAAGAAGTCCGGCAAGCTCGTCGTCGGCATCGGTGCGCTGCCGGCAGGGTTCCCGCCGCTCGCGTTCACCGGCGACGACCAGAAGACGCTGACCGGCTCCGAGCCCGACCTCGGCAGGCTCGTCGCCGCGAAGCTCGGCCTCGAGGCCCAGGTGCAGAACGCCACGTGGGACAACCTGTTCGTCGGGATCGACGGCGGCAAGTACGACGCCGGGTTCTCGAACATCACGGTGACCGAGCAGCGCAAGGAGAAGTACGACTTCGCCTCGTACCGTCAGGACAACCTCGCGCTGCAGGTGCCGGAGGACTCCTCGTTGACGTTCGACGGCGACCCGTCCGTGCTCGCCGGCAAGACCGTCGCGGTGAGCTCCGGTACCAACCAGGAGCTCATCCTGCTCGGCTGGAAGGCCGACCTCGCCAAGCAGGGCAAGACGATCACGATCAAGTACTACCCGGACGGCAACGCCGTGAAGCTGGCGCTCGACTCCGGCAAGATCGACGCCTACTTCGGGCCGAACCCGACGGTCGCGTACCAGAACACGTTGAGCGCGGACGGCGCGAACCCGACGAAGACCGCGGGCACGTTCTCCGGCGCGGGCGGGGACCTGCAGGGGCTCATCGCGGCGACGACGAAGAAGGACAGCGGGCTCGCCGAACCCATCGCGGACGCCATCGACGAGCTGATCGACGACGGCACCTACGCGAAGTGGCTGAAGGCCTACAACCTGTCGAACGAGGCCGTGCAGCACTCCGAGGTCAACCCCGAGGGGCTGCCGCTCGACGCGAGCTGAGCCGGGCTCGTCCGGGGCGGGCTCGGCTCGGAACGACTCCCTCGATGTCGCACGACGTCGAGGGAGTCGTTCTGTGCGCGTGCACCGTCCGACATTCCACGAGGTGATCGACACGTGCATCGTCGGAACATGCACGCGCACTCGATGCATGTGCAAAGGACGACGATCCACCTGACGATCAACGGGTGCATCGTCGGAACATGCACGCGTACCGGCCGCAGGCGCACCGACGCCGAACGACATCGTCGACGTCGTGCGACGACCACGATGTCGCTTCGTGCAGGCGCCACCGGTTGCACGTGCGCACGGACGACGAACCCGATGTCGCGAGACATCGAGCTCGTCGTTCCGGGTCGACACGGACCAGTACGGTCAGCGCACCCCGGCACCCACGCCAGCCCCCGCACGCGCAGCACCAGCACCGGCACCAGCACCAGCAGCACCCCGCGCCGCCCACTCCGCCGCGAGCAGCTCGTACGAACGCACCCGGGCGTCGTGGTCGTGCGTGATCGTCGTCACCAGGAGCTCGTCCGCGCCGGTCGCCCGCTGCAGGACCTCGAGGCGCTCCGCGACGGCCGCAGCGTCGCCGACGAACCGGGTGGCGAGCCGATCGGCGACCGACGCCGCCTCCGCCGCAGCGAGCGGCGTAGCACGTGCCGCGGACGGCGTCGGGTACTCGATCGCCCCGACGCCGGAGCGGATCGAGTGCACCCACTCCGCGTACCCGAGCGACAGCTCCGCGGCCTCGGCCTCCGTGCGCCCGATTACGACGTCCGCCGACACGATGACGTGCGGTGCGTCGAGCACTCCCGGGCGGAACGCGTCGCGGTAGGCCTGCACCGACGCCAGGACCGTGCCGGGCGATGTGTGGTAGTTCGCGCCGTAGGGCAGTCCGAGTGCTCCGGCGACCCGGGCGCTCTCGCCGCCGGTCGACCCGTGGATCCACAGTTCGACCTCGGCTCCGGTGGCCGGCGGCGCCCCGACGACGGCGCCGTCCCGCGACCAGGTGCCGGCGAAGAGCTCCCGGACGAGCTCCAGCTCGCCCTCGAACCGGTCGACGTCACCGGGGACGCGTCCGAGCAGCTCCCCCTGCAGGGCGAACCGGCTTCCCGGTGCGATCCGGAAGTCGAACGGTGCGGGCACGAGCAGTCCGTCGACGACCTCGTCCGAGCGGGGTGCGAGCGACGGCGGCTTCGGGGTACCGGGTGCCGGCGCCCCGGAGCGGCCGAGCCCGAGGTCGATCCGCGGCCCGTACAGCGCAGCGAGGGTGCCGAAGGTCTCGGCGATCTGCAGCCCGCGGACGTTGCCGACGAGCGTCGCCGCACTGCCGACCCGGATCGTCGACGTGGCCGCGGCGACCGCCCCGATCACGATGGTCGGCGCGCTGCCCGCGACACCGGGGTTGAGGTGGTGCTCGGCGAGCCAGTAGCGGGCGTACCCGGCACGTTCCGCGGCGACGGCGAGGTCGACGGTGCGGTGGAGCGCTGTGGCTGCGGACGACCCGGCGGTGACCGGCACCAGGTCGAGCACCGAGAGCGGGACGGAGCGAGCGGCGCTCACGAGGCGTCCTTCCACGCGCCGGTCAGCTGGTCGAGCCGGGTGTCGGCGCCGAACACGATGCCGTGCACGTCCGTCGCCGGCGCGATGATGCTGGTGAGCTCGTGCACCGGGACGAAGTCGACCTGGGACGCGATGCGCCGCTGGATCTCCCCGAAGGTCGCCGACCGGTCGGCCGCCGACGACTGCGACAGCTCCTTCGTGAAGAGCGCGTCGAGCGTCGGGTCCGACGCACCGATCGACTGGGCACCCGAGCTGGAGAACTTCGACCGCAGGACGTCGCCGTCCGCGCGCGAGCTGTTGTCCCACGACAGGTCCCAGTCGCCGCTCGTCAGGTTTGCGAGGTACTGCGGCACGGTGCCGCTCTCGAGGGTGACACCGACGCCGATCTTCTTCAACTCCTGCTGGATGAGTTCGAGCGAGGTCTGGTTCGGCCCGAAGTTCGTGATCCAGATGAGCTTGAGCTGCAGCTTCTGGCCGTCCTTCGCGCGGATGCCGTCGGAGCCCTCCTCCCACCCGGCGTCGTCCAGGGCGGCCGCAGCGGCCTTCGGGTCGTACGCGGCCGAACCGGACGACGTGTCCGCGTACCCGGGCGTCGTCGACCCGAGGACCGAGTCCGCGACCTCGAACAGGTCGTTGAGGGACGTGTCCCGCACGGTCTTCGGGTCGACGGCCTGCGCGATCGCCTTCCGGACGACCAGGTCGGACACGACCGGCCGCTTCTGGTTGAACGTCAGCCCGAACACCTGGCCCGGGTTGGCACGGGTGACGAGGTCGTACTGCGCCTGCAGGGTGTCGACGTCGCTCGGCTGCACGCTGCTGATCGCGTCGAGCTGCCCGGACTGCAGGCTGCCGGTGCGGACGCTCGCCTCGGGCACGACCTGGAACGTGACCTTCGACAGGTGCGCCGCCCCCGACCCGCCTCGGGCCGCGGGGCCCCAGTCGTACCCCTTTCGCTTCGTCAGGACCGTGGACGTGTTCTTCGTGTACGACTGCAGCGTGAACGGTCCGGTGCCGATCACGGCCTTCCCGTCGGCGCGGTCGTCGAACGGGGTCTCGGTGGTCTTCGGGGCGACGATGCCGAGGGCGACCGACGACGCGGCGTTCGGGAACGCGGCGTTCGGCGCCCCGAAGTCGACCTCGACCGTGTCGTCGTCGACGACCTTCGTCCCCGTGTAGCCGGAGAAGTACGCGGCGGCCGTGCTCGATGCCCCGGCCGAGGCGATGTCGTCGAAGGTGTCCTTGACGGCCGTCGCGTCGAACGCGGTGCCGTCCGAGAACGTGACGCCGGAGCGCAGGTCGAACGTGAACGCGGTGGCGTCGGCGTTCGCCTTGTACTTCGTCGCGAGCCACGGCTTGAGCGAGCCGTCGGACGGATCCTGCCAGAGCAGCGAGTCGACGAGCTGCCGGGTGATGGCGAGCGTGTCGTTGCCGGCGCCGGTGCCCGTCGGGTTGAGCGTGATCGGGTCGTTCGCGATGGCGTAGGTGAGCGAGCCGCCGTCGACCGGCTTCGACGACGAGGACGTCGACGCGGTACCGCCCGACGAGCAGCCCGCCATGACCAGGGCCGCCGCGGTGCCGGCCGCGATCGCGGCCACCAGACGGAACGGGGTGCGGTGGGTGGTCATGAGACTCCTTCGGTGGTGGGGACGCGCCGGGATCGTCCCGGGATCGCGTCGAGCAGTGCGCGCGTGTACTCGTGCTGCGGGTCGTGCAGCACCTGCGCCACGTCGCCGTGCTCCACGACGCGGCCGCCCCGCAGGACGGACACCTCGTGGGCGATGCGACGGACGACGGCGAGGTCGTGGGAGATGAACAGGTAGGAGACGCCGAGCGTCGACTGCAGCTCCGCGAGCAGGTCGAGGATCTGCGCCTGGACGGACACGTCGAGGGCGGAGACGGGTTCGTCGAGGACGATGAACGACGGGTCGAGTGCGAGTGCGCGGGCGATCGCCACACGCTGCCGCTGACCGCCGGAGAGCTCCGCCGGGCGACGACCGAGCACGGAGGACGGCAGCGCGACGAGGTCGAGCAGCTCCGCCGCCCGAGCCGTACGGGACTGCCGGGTGCCGATGCCGAAGGCCGCGAGCGGGTCCGCGATCACCGCCCCCACCGACAGCCGTGGGTGCAGCGCCGCGTACGGGTTCTGCTGCACGATCTGCGCCCGTCGCCGGTACGCCCGCAGCGCCGCACCGCGGGCTCCGCCCACGTCGGCACCGTCGAACCGCACGCGGCCGGCGTCCGGGCGTTCGAGTCCGAGCACGAGGCGCGCGGTGGTCGACTTGCCCGACCCGGACTCCCCCACCAGCGCCAGGGTTCGGCCCCGCGGGACCGTCACGTCCACCCCGTTGACGGCGGTCACGCGGTCGAAGGACTTCCGCAGTCCGGTCGCGACGACGAGTGGGTCGCCGCTGTCCGTCGGGAGGCCCGTGGCACGTCCCACGGACGCGCTCACGTCGTCGAGACTGGGCGCCGCTGCGATCAGTGCGCGCGTGTACGCCTCACGGGGTGCGCCGAGCACCTCGGCCGGGGTGCCCTGCTCGACGATCCGTCCCTCGGACATCACGACGATGCGGTCGGCCCGGTCGGCGGCGACCCCGAGGTCGTGCGTGATGAACAGCACGCTCGTGCCCCGCTCGGCGACGAGCCGGTCCAGGTGATCGAGGATCGTCCGCTGGACCGTGACGTCGAGTGCGCTCGTCGGTTCGTCCGCGACGAGCAGCTCCGGGTCGCCGATCAGGGCGATCGCGATGAGCACACGCTGCCGCATGCCGCCGGACAGCTCGTGCGGGTACTGCCGCGCACGGAGCTCCGGACGGTCGATGCCGGCACGGCGGAGCTCCTCGACGGCGCGTTCCCGGGCCTCGGCACCGGTGGCGAGCCCGTGGATCCGGAGCACCTCGGCGACCTGGGTGCCGATCCGCGTCACGGGGTTGAGCGACACCGTCGGGTCCTGCGGCACGAAGCCGATCCGCACGCCGCGCACGGACCGTACCTGGCGGTCCGTCGCGGTGACCAGGTCGAGGTCCCCGGAACCGTCGGCCGCCCCGGAGAGCCGCACAGTGCCTCCCGTCAGGTCCGCCGCTGCGGGCAGGAGCCGGAGGACCGCGTGCGCCGTCGTCGACTTGCCCGAACCGGACTCGCCGACGATGGCGACGCGCTCGCCGCGGCCGACGTCGAGCGAGACGCCGTGGAGCGCGGTGCGCGCACTGCGGCCGCGACCGTAGGTGACGGTCAGGTCTCGGATGCTGAGCAGGCTCATCGGACGGCCCTTCGTTCGGTGTCGAGCGCGCGGGCGACGCGGTTGCCGGCGAGCACCGTGACGGCGATCACCAGGCCGGGGATGGTCGTGAGCCACCACGAGGACGCGATGAAGTCGCGGCCGGTGGCGACGAGCGAACCCCACTCGGGCTGCGGCGGCTGCGCGCCGTAGCCGAGGAAGCTCAGGCTCGAGACGGCGAGGATCGCGGTGCCGAACTCGAGGGCGGCGAGCACCAGGACGGGACCGGCCGCGTTGGGCAGCACGTGCACGAGCAGCACGCGCCACCAGCGGTTGCCGTTCGCGCTCGCGGCCTCGACGTACGGCGCGGTGCGGACCCGGACGACCTCGGAGCGCATGATGCGGGCGATCGTGGCGATGCTCGCGACGCCGACCGCCACCGCGACGTTCACGGTGCCGAAGCCGAGCACGGTGACGATCGTCAACGAGAGCAGCAGGCTCGGGATCGCGAGCAGGACGTCGGCGACGCGCATGAGGACGGCGTCGACGACCCCGCCGACGAAACCGGCGACGAGCCCGACGAGCGAGCCGCCGACCAGGCCGATGACGATCGCGAGGACCGCGGCCTGCAGCGTGAGCGCGGTGCCGTGCACGACACGGGCGTACAGGTCGCGGCCGAGCTGGTCGGTGCCGAACCAGTGCGCGGCGTCGGGAGCGGTGAGCCGCGCGGCCGGATCGGCGGCGAGCGGGTCGTGGTGGGTGAGCGCTCCGGGCAGGAGCGCGGCGAGCACGACGAGGGCGAGCCAGACGAGGGCGACGGTGAGCGTCGGACGGGCGACGAGCGCACGGAGCGCTGTCGTGGTGCCGCCGGGGACGCGGTCGGGGACGCCTCCGGTGGCGAGCGACGCGGGGCGCCCGATGGCGAGCTGCGTGGTCTCGGTCATGCGGGGACCGCCTTCGGTTCGGTGGCGCTGGACGGAGTGGTGCCGGGCGTCGCGCCCGGTGTCGCGCCCGGTGTCGCGCCCGGTGTCGCGCCGTCGTGGTCGCGGAGCTTCCGACGGCTGCCGGCGACCACGACGCGCGGGTCGAGCAGCGGGTACACGAGGTCGACGACCAGGTTCACGACGACGAAGACCGCGGCCGCGAGCAGCACGATGCCCTGCACGACGGGGATGTCCTGCTGCTGCACGGCGGTGGCGGTGACCCGACCGAGGCCCGGACGGGAGAACACCGTCTCGGTGACGACGGTGCCGGAGAACAGCTGCCCGACGATGAGTCCCGTCACGGTGAGTGCGGGCAGCGCGGCGTTCTTGAGCGCGTGCCGGAGCTGCACCCGCCACCGCCCGGCACCCTTGGCGTACGCGGTGTCCACGTACGGCTCGCGGAGGGTCTGGACGAGGGACTTCGACAGCAGCTGGGCGATCGTGGCACCGGTCGGCAGCGCCAGGGTGATCGCCGGCAGGACGATCGATGCCGGGCCCTCGCCGCCGAACGCCGGGAAGACGTGCAGCCCGAACGAGAACCACTGCACCAGCAGCAGCGCGAACCAGAACCCGGGGACGGCGACGCCGACCGGGGGCAGCTGGAGCAGGAACTGGCCGAGGGCCCGGTTCCGGGTCCAGGTCGCCAGGACCGCGACGCCGCCGCCGAAGACGATCGCGAGCACGAGGCCGGCGACCGCGATCTGGGCGGTCGGCGCGATCGCTTCACCGATGACGTCGGCGACCGGTCGACCGACCCCGATCGAGCGGCCGAGGTCGCCGGTGAGCAGGGCGCCGAGGTGCTGGACGTACTGCACGAGCACGGGCTGGTCGAGACCGTACTGGTGTCGGAGCGCGTCGAGCTGCGCCGCCGTGACGTCGGTGGCGTCCGGGCCGACCATGATCCGTGCGGGGTCGCTCGGCAGCACGTAGAGGACGAAGAACGAGATGGTCCACGCCGCCCAGAGCACGAGCACGGCCTGGCCGATGCGGGAGAGCACGTAGCGGGTCATGCGGCGACCACCCCCTGCGGCGTCGGCGCCGGGGTCGGAGTCGGCACCGACCGAGCCGTCCGCGCCGTCCATCCGAGCGCCGGTGCAACCTCCGCCACGACGTCCGAGACGATCTGCTCGTACTCGTCACCGGCGAACTCGTAGGGCAGCTCGATCCGGAACTCGTCGACCTCGGCCAGGGTGGCGTCGTGCACGAGCTGCTCGACGATCTGCTCGGCGGGCCCCACCAGGTCGGCGGAGAACAGGGTCCGCCGCGGTCCCTGGGGCGCGGTCTGCCGTGCGAGACGGGACTCGTACCAGGTGCGGTACCGCTCGCGCGAGACCCGGTCGGCCGAGTCGGTCGGTACGACGCAGCGGCCCCAGGCGACGCGGGGCGTGCGGCCGGTCGGCAGGGCGGCGCGGTACGCCGCGAGCTGGTTCCGCTGGGCCGTGCCGTAGTCGTCGGTGCCCTCGCCCGAGGTGAGGTTGCCGAGCAGCAGGTTGAGTCCGGAACTGCCGGCGAAGGAGGCCGACCGGAGCGACCCGCCGCCGTACCAGACCCGGTCGACCAGACCCGGTGCGTACGGCTGCAGCCGGGGGCGCTGGACGTTCCCGGGGCTCTGGATGACGGTGTCGTCCGCGCCGAGGAACGCGCCGCGCAGGTTCTCCACGAACCGGGACACCCGCCCGTACCCGCGGTCGAACGTGCGCCAGTCGCCGTCGAAGACCAGGTCGCCCAGGATCTCGGCGTGCGGCGATCCGGCGGACAGGCCGACCTGCAGCCGGCCGTGCGACAGGACGTCGGCGAGCGAGAAGTCCTCGGCCAGGCGGAAGGGACTCTCCCACCCGATCGGGACGACGGCGACGCCGAGCTCGATGGCGGTGGTCCGCTGTGACGCCGCCGCCAGGAAGACCGCGGCCGAGCCGATGCCGTGCTCGAGGTGCCGGTGCCGGACCCAGGCGCCGTCGACGCCGAGCCGCTCGGCCGTGGCGAAGAGGTCGAGGGTGGCCTCGAGGCCGTCGACGGGGGCGTCGTCCTCGAAGTTGCCGGGGACGAGGATCGCGAGGCTGGAGACCGTCACGCGAGCACCCCGGTGGACGCTGCCGCACGCGCCGGACCCGCCGCTGCGGCCGTGCGTGCGGCGGCCGAACGGTCGCGGATCGTGCCGGGCAGGTCGAGCGTCTGCCGGAGGGTCGCCCCCTCGTCGTAGGACTGCCGGTAGACGCCGCGCTCCTGCAGCAGCGGGACGACCGTGTCGACGAACTCGTCGAGGCCGTACGGGTTGGTGTGCGGCACGACGACGAACCCGTCGGTCGCGCGCTCCTGCACGTACCGGTCGATCTCGGCGGCGATGTGCGACGCCGTCCCGACGAACCCGCCGCGGGTCGAGGCGCGGATGACGAGGTCGCGGATCGACAGTTGCTCGGCCTCGGCCAGGTCCCGCCAGGACTGCACCAGGGCGGGGACGTCGCGGGTGTGCCGTGCGCGCCCGCGGGTGATCGCGGCGCCTTCGTAGTCGGGTTCGATCGTCGGCAGCGGGCCGTCGACGTCGTACGACGACAGGTCGCGGTTCCAGACCTGCTCGAGGAACGCGATCGCCGTGGCCGGGCTGACCTGGGCGCGACGGATGGCGTTCGACCGTTCTTCGGCGTCCTCCGCCGACGACCCGATCACGAACGTCGCGCCGGGCAGGATCTGCAGCTCGTCCTTCGACCGGCCGACCCGTTCGAGTCGTTCGGTGACGTCGCGGTAGAAGGCCTGCGCGTCGTCGAACTCGGTGTGCAGCGAGAAGATGACCTCGGCGTTCGCGGCGGCGAGGTCACGCCCCTCGTCGGAGTCGCCGGCCTGCACGATCACCGGGTGCCGCTGCGGGCTGCGCGGCACCGGGAACGTGCCGGTGACGTCGAACTGCGGGCCGTGGTGGTCGACGTCGCGGATGCGCGACCGCTCCGCGAACACGCCGTCCGCCAGCGCGCCGCCCGCGGCGGTGCCGGCGACGACGGCATCGGCCTGCCACGAGTCCCAGAGCTCGCGGGACAGCGCGATGAACTCGGCGGCCCGCGTGTACCGGTCGGCGTGGGCGAGGAACCCGCCGCGGCGGAAGTTCGCGCCGTGGAACGCGTCCGAGCTCGTCACGACGTTCCAACCGGCACGACCGTCGGTCAGGTGGTCGAGCGTGGCGAGCTGCTTCGCGAGCTCGACCGGCTCGTTGAACGTCGTCTGCAGGGTGCCGACCAGCCCGATGTGGTCGGTGACCCCGGCCAGGGCGGCCAGGACCGCGAGCGTGTTCGGACGCCCGACGACGTCGAGGTCGTGGATGCGCCCCTTCTGCTCGCGGAGCCGCAGGCCCTCGGCGAGGAACAGGAAGTCGAAGAACCCGCGCTCGGCGTTGCGGGCGAAGTGCTCGAACGACGAGAACGCGATCTGGCTCTCGGCGCGGTCGTCGCTCCAGATGGTGGTGTTGTTCACACCGGGGAAGTGTGCGGCGAGGTGGACCTGACGCTTGGTGCTCATGCTGAGACCCCCAGGGAAGACGGACGGGCGTACCGGCTGACCGCCGGGGCGATGCCGAGCCGCGTGCGCAGGTCGGCGTTGGGACGGGACGCCACGTCGGCGCGGAGCCCGGCGGTGACGAGGGCGGGGACGAGCTGCCGGGCGATCGCGGTGCTGTCGATCGGGACGCGCAGGGGGCGGAGCCGGACGCCGGCGTAGCCGAGGCTCCGCAGGTCCCCGATCAGCGACACGAGTTCGGGCACCGTCGTCGCGAGCACGGACGTGTCCGACCCGGAGCCGACGGCGTACGGGGTGCCGGCAGCGGCGTCGAGCGCGGCGAGCTCGTCGGCCGCGGCAGCGGTCGAGGACCCGATCAGGACCGCGAGGTCGGCGAGGACCGGACGACGGACGTCCGACCCGGCCACCTGCTCGTGGTGACGGACCTCGTCCAAGAGGACCCGCGCCTCTCCCCACCAGCTCGGCCCGCCCGCCGCTTCGCGACGGTCGGGTACCGGCTGGCGTGGGCCCAGGCCGTCGTACCCGGGCGTGACGAGCACGACGTCCGCAGCGTCCACGGCGAACGCCGCAGCGTCGGCGCGGTGGGCCAGGGCGAAGACCGGCGGTCGCCCCTGCGGCGACCGCGGCACGATCGACGCGCCGTGCACGGACAGGTGACGGCCCGCGTACTCGGCGTTGTGGATCCGGTCGCGGTCGACGAACCGGCCGGTCGTGACGTCGCGGATGATCGCGTCGTCGTCCCAGCTGTCCCAGAGGCGGGAGACGACCTCCGCCGCCTCGCGGGCCTCGTCGAACAACGTGGCCGCGTCGTCGCCGCCGGGTCGACGGCCGAAGAGGGCCGCCTCGCGGGTCGTCGGGCTCACCTGGATCCGCCACCCGGCTCGCCCCAGCGAGACGTGGTCCAGGGTCTGGAGGCCCGTGGCGACGTGGAACGGTTCGGTGTGCGTCACCGAGACGGTCGGCACCAGACCGATGGCTCGGGTCGCGGGGGCGACGGCGTTCGCGACGAGGAGGGCGTCGAGGCGTCCGACGACGGTCGTGGTGTCGAGGTCGTCGTCGGCAGCCGTCGGGCCGGCGGTGAACGAGTCCTCGATGGTGACGGCGTCGATGCCGAGCCGGTCCTGCTCGACGACGACCTCCCGCCAGTGCCGGAGGCTCGACAGGCGCTGCGCGGCCGGACCGGCGACGCGCCAGGCGGCGGGGTGCCAGCCAGCGCCCTGCAGCGCAGTGACGAGGGTGATGCGGTCGGGCATGGCAGTCCTCCTAGTGGGTGTGCGCGGCGTGGTCCGCGGCGGCGGGCGCCGGGGTCGCGTCGGCGGGGGCCGCGTCGGCCGGGTTCGCGTGGGCGGGGGCCGCGTCGGCGCCGAACTTGAAGCCGAGCCGGCCGTGCGCGAAGCCGCCGCCGGCGCGGATCGCGGTGGCGACCCAGGCGGCCTCGGCGAGTTCGGCCTCGGTCGCACCGGCCGTCACCGCGCGCTGGCTGTGGCCGTCGATGCAGTAGACGCACTGCGTGGTGATGCCGACCGCGAGGGCGATGAGCTCCCGGTACTTGAGCGGGATCGCGCGGCCCTCGGCCTGGAACACCGACTCGTCGAACTGGACGAAGGCCTTGAGGATGTCCGGGGTCTGCTGCTTGTAGACCTTCGTGAAGGTCTTGTCCTGTTCGCGGTCGAGGTAGTCGGTCATGTCGGCGACGCTAGGGCGGTCAGGGCCCCGAGGCGACGGGTGTTGCGGACCGTGACCGGCGGTGTCGCCGTGTGACACGGTGCCGCCGGCCGGCCGTCACGCGGCGTCACGCGCGGCGCGGGCGCGCGGTCGGCGCGGTCCGCACGGTGCGAGGTCAGAGCCCCCGTGCGCGCGACGCGAACCGCCCGCGCAACGTCACGTCCTCGTACGACCGGTGGAACACCCCGCGTCGCTGCAGGATCGGCACGAGCTCGTCCACGACGGTCTCGAGGCCCCGCGGGAACTCGTCGATCATCAGGTTGAAACCGTCGGCGGCACCGGTGCGGTACCAGTCCTCGATGGTGTCGGCGGCCTGCTCCGGGGTCCCGACGACGATCCGGGCGCCGTACCCGCCGAAACCCCGCAGCACGTCCCGCAACGAGGTGTTGTTCGCGCGCACCCACCGCACGACCGTCTCGTGGTACCCGAGCGAGGGCCCGTAGGTGACCGGGTCGACCTCGCGGTCGAGGATCGCCGACGGGATCGGCGCGTGCGGGTCGAGCCCTGACAGGTCGGCGTCGAGGTGCGTCCCGAGCGCCCGGAGCGAGTAGCCGTCCGGCGCCAGGGCCTCGAGCTCGTCGAACCGGCGCTGCGCCTCGGCCTCGGTGCTGCCGAGCACGAGCGACAGTCCGGGCACGATCGCGACGTCCGATGCGCTGCGCCCGTACGTCTCGGCGGCGGCCTTGACGGCGCGCCGGTGCTCCCGCGCGGGTTCCGGGGTGAGTTCGACGGCGAAGACGCCCTCGGCGACCCGCGCCGCCAGGTCACGACCGTGCGGCGATCCCCCGGCCTGGAACACGACCGGGTGGCCCTGCGCCGACGAAGGGACCCGGAGCGCGCCCTCGAGGTCGAGGAACTCGCCGTGGTGCACGACCGGCTCCCCCGTCGCGGCGGACCGCCAGAGCGCCGTCACGAGGTCCACGAACTCCCCCGCGCGGGCGTACCGCTCGGGCCGGTCGGGGTTCGTCGCGACACCGAAGTTCGCGGAGACCGAGCGGTCGTAGGTGGTGACGGCGTTCCAGGCGACGCGCCCGCCGGACACCGTGTCCAGCGACAGCAGCCGCTCGGCGACGTCGAACGGGTCGTTGTACGTCGTCGACGCGGTACCGACCAGCCCGAGGTGGCTCGTCGCATCGGCGATCGCCCCGAGCGCCACGAACGGCTCGAGCAGTCCGTACGCGCGGACGTTCGGATCGCCGAACGCCGGGTGGTCGGCGAAGAAGACCATGTCGAGCAGGCCGCGTTCGGCGGTGCGCCCGAGGTCGGCCCAGAACTCCGCCGTGAGCAGGTCGGTCGCGTCGACGTCCTGGGTCCGCCAGGCTGCCGGACGCTGCCCGAACCCCTGCAGGTTCACGCCGAGGATCAAGCCGGCGTCGCCGCCTGCACCCGTCACGCGGTCACCGCCGCGGCGTCCGGCACGGCGAGCCCGAGCAGGGCGCGGAGCGTCGGGCGCCTCGGTCGGGTCGGTCGTGTCGGTCGTGTCGGTCGCGGAGGTCGCGTCACGGTCGACCGGGAGGCCCGGCGCGGCTCCGCCCCGTCCGTCGCCCCCGGCAGCGGTGCGAGCGGGTGCGCCGCGCCCCCGAGCACGAGGTCCGCTCCGGGCACGTCGACGTCGTGCCAGACCGCGAGGACGGGTTCGCCCTGCCGGCTCGACGGCGTCGTGAGCGGTCCCCGGACGCGGTAGCCGTCCGGCCCGCCGTCGTGGTCGAGCGGTCGGATCCGGTCGGTGTGCGCGAAGACACCCGACGTGCGGTCACCGACGATGCTGTCGAGCGGCCAGGTGCGCCACAGCCCGCGGAGCACCCGGGCGAACTCGGCAGGGTCGTGCGGTGCGCCGGTGCTCGGGGCTCCGGTGCTCGGTGCGCCGTGGTCCCGGGCGCCGACGACGATGCCCACCCGGCCGTCCAGGACGTGGTCGAGCGAGAGCACCCGACGGGCGACGTTGTACGGGTGCTCGCGGGTCGGTGCCACGGCGACGAGGAACCCGTGCTCCGGCAGGGCACGGCCGAGGGTGAGCGCCGCGGTCGTCGGGTCGAGTCGGTGGCCGGTGCTCGTCGCCGCGTCGAGGCGATCGGTGCCGATCGCCACAACGGCGGCTCCGGAACCGACGATGCGGACCGCGAGGCGGGCGATGCCGCCGGGTGTGGCGGCCGCCGCGGCGAGGTCCGCGTCGGACACGGCGACGATGAGCGGTGCGACGGGTGGGGTCACGACGGTGCCTTCCGTTCCGGTGGGAGCGGCCCGCCACGGTCACCTCCCCAGCGTCCGTGGCGAGCCGGTGCACCGACCGTAGGTGCTCACCTCGGCACGCTGCACGCAGGTGTCGGTGGGTTGCTCCGCGTGACGGCCCGTTACGGCGAAGCGGTCTGCCGTCAGCGGTCGAGTGGACTCGCACCGTTGACGAGCAGGTCGGCGACGATGCGGCGCTTGTGCACGCGCGGGTTGTGCGACGCCAGGGTGCGGGCGTTCCGCCAGTGCCGGTCGAGGCCGAGCGAGCGGAACGTCCCCGAGGACCCGAGCGCGTCGAACACGAGCGTCGTCGCGTCGAGCACGGCGTCCGTGACGATGGTCTGCGCGCGCGCCACCGCGACCCAGCTGCGCTCGAGCGCCGCACGCAGCGTCGGGTCCGTCGACGGGTCCGCACCGGCCGCACGCAGGGCGGTGTGCCGGTCGACAGCCGCGTCCACCGGGCCGAGGCTCGCGGCGAACGCGGCGTCGGCGGCGTGCACCCGGGCGTCAACGGTGCCGATCACGCCCAGCAGCTCCGGATCGTGGGTCGGATCCGCCGCGGTGCCGTTGTGGTGTCCGCGCGCCCGGGACCGCAGCGCCTCGACGCCCTCGCGCAGGGCCGCTCGGCCGATGCCGACCAGGATCGCGTGCATCACCGTCTGGTAGTACTGCTCCTGGTACGGGTACCGGGTCGCGTACGGCAGCACCCGCTCGTCGGGCACCGGCACGTCGGTGTAGGTCACGCTCCCGCTGCCGGTGATCCGCTGGCCGAAGCCGTCCCAGTCGTCGCCGATCAGCACACCGGGGTCGGAAGCGTCGACGAGCGCGACGGACTTCGCGCCGGTGTCGTCGACCGCCAGCACCGTGATCCACCGGGCGTACACGCTACCCGTCGAGTAGAACTTCCGTCCGGTCAACCGCCAGGACCCGTCCGGGTCGCGGACGATCCGCGTGGTGAGGTCGACCCCGGTCGTGTTCGGCGACTCGCTCCACCCGCCGCCGACGAACTCGCCGTCGCCGAGCCGCGTGACGATGGCACGGTCGAACGCGGTGCCCTCGGCGTGCACGCGGTCCTCGACGAACGAGAAGTGGTTCCGCCACACGTGTGCCAGGTTCGGGTCGACCTCGGCGATCTCGGCGATCGCGCGGAACACGTCGGACAGACGGGCACCGACCCCGCCCCACGCGACCGGCGTCCGCCACCGTGCGAAGCCGGCGTCGACGAGCCAGCCGAGCTGTTCGGTGGCGAGACGCTCCTCGCGTTCCCGTTGGCGGGCGTCGAGACCGATCCGCTCGATGACGGGCCGGAGCGGCGCGACCAGCGCGTCGTAGCGGTCGTCGGCCGGGAGCTCACTCGGACACATGGCGGCACGCTACCCAGGTGCGCGCGGCACGCGGCAGGGCGCCGCAACGCGGGGCAACGGAGCGCAACCGGACGTCACACGGTGCGCAGACGGCCTCACCACACGATGCGCGCGAACTCCTCGCGGAGCCGTCGGGCCCGGCCCGGGTCGACCTGCTCGACCCACCCGATGCGCCCCAGCAGGTGCGCCCGGAACTCCGGGTGTCCCGTGCGGTTCTGGGAGGCCGGCCCGTGCACGGCGGCGTTGTGCAGGATGGCATGCAGCCGGTCGACCTCGCGGCGCCCGGGCGAGGTGCGGTCGTTGACGACGACACCCGTGACCGACTGCCGGACCCCGCGGCGCCGCACCCGGGTCTTCGACGGGTTGAGGCGGTGCCCCTGCTCGGTCACGATCCGGTCGACGCCCCGCAGGAACGCGTCCGGTCGCGCGGCGAGCCGGTCGCCCCCGCTGAACGTCAGGTCGTCGGCGTAGCGGGTGTACACCGCGTCGACGGCGCTGGCCCACCCGGCCAGACGGGCGTCGAGGTGCCGCAGCGCGGTGTTCGCCAGCGCCGGCGACGTCGGTGCGCCCTGGGGCAGGTGCGCCGTCACCAACGCCTGGCGGAGCGCGTGGCGCTCCTCCGGCGAGCCACCGGCGGGCATCGCGCTGAGCACGTGCACCGGCACCCGGTGGGTGCAGAGGCCGGTCAGCACGTGCGCGAGCGGCTCAGCGAACCCGGCGGCCCGGAAGACCCCGTAGACCGTCGGGGCGCTGACGCTCGCGAAGAACGACGTGAGGTCGGCGGTGACCACGACCTGCTGGCCGGTGTGCACGGCCGCTCCCGTGACGACGCTCCGCCCGGCCACGAACCCGTGCGCGACGTCGTGCACGGGCAGCATCGTCAGGAGTTCGTCGAGGATCGTCCGTTGCGTGCGGCGGAGCATGTCCATCGGCTTCTCGAGCAGCCGCGGTGCTCGACCGGGTCGGGTGATCCACTCGTGTCGGTAGTGGTGGAGCGGGCTCGAGGGCCCGGAGCGACGGTTCCACGCGCGGGTGTCGGCGAGCCAGAGCAGCCGACCGACGGTGAGGTCGAGTGCCCGGGCGAGCTCGGGCAGGGTGTCGACGAGCAACGGGCTCGCGGTCTCCGGACGGGCACGCACCGCGGCGGCGCGGCGCACGAGCACCCGGACCGGCCGTCGGTGCTCGCGCGACCGGTGCAGCGCGACGAGGCGCGGCGCAGCGGCGAGCACGGCCGCGAGCCGGCGCGGCGCGTCGACGGGCGGGCGCGGGTACGCCTCGAGCGCAGCACGGACGGCGAGCCCGACGTACGCGCGCTCGACGCCGACGACCACGTACCCGACGGCCGTCAGCTCGTCCGGCTCCCACCGCTCGGCCGTCAGGAACGCATCGGCCAGCGCCGTGGCGACGACCGCGAGGGGCGTGGCGTTCCCGGAGGACCTGTCGGTGCCTCCGTGCAGCGGCGCGCGCGGAGCGCGCTCGCCTGCTCGGGGCGTGTCGTCCTGCTGGCCCTGCGTGCCCCGGGGTGACCCTGGAGAGGTCGACGCGTCACGCGCGCCGGCCGCCTCCCCCGGGAACTCCACGCGCTCACCCTACGGCGGGCCCCCGACGCGCGCACCACCCCGGTCCGTGCCAGGATCGCCGGATGGTCTCGTACTTCCTGAGCCACGCCGAGGTCGTCGTGGAGCCCGCCGAGCCGATCGAGTCGTGGGGGCTCTCCGCAGCGGGACGCGCACGCGCAGCGCGGTCGGGTCCGCTGGCCTGGGAGCCGGGCGTCCGGACACTCGTGTCGAGCACGGAACGCAAGGCCGTCGAGACCGCCGAGCTGCTCGGGGCCGCGGTCGGGCTCGTGCCCGCGCAGGATCCCCTGCTCGGCGAGATCGACCGCAGCGCGACGGGCTACCTGCCGCCGACCGAGTTCGAGGGTGTCGTCGACCGGTTCTTCGCGGAACCGAGCCGATCGGTCCGCGGATGGGAGCGGGCCGTCGACGCCCAGGCCCGCATCATCGGAGCGGTCCGGCGGCTCACTGCGGCGGGCGACGCGACCGTCGTGTCCCACGGTGCGGTCGGGGCGCTGCTCCTCGCCGACCTGACGGGAGCGCCGGTGTCACGCGCGCTCGACCAACCCGGCATGGGCAGCGTGTTCGCGTTCGATGCGCGGGCGTGGCGGGTAGCGAGCGCCTGGCAGCGCGTTCCCTCCGGCTGACGCACCCGCCGGCCGGCGCGCCCGCGGCCGGTGCGTGTGCATGTTCCGACGTTCCACTCGTTGATCAACGGGTGGATCGTCGTCTCGTGCGCACGCATCGAGTGCGCGTGCATGTTCCGACCAACCACGAGTCGATCACCTCGTGGAATGTCGGACGATGCACGCGCAGCGAACGACGCCGAGGACGTCATTCCGCGTCGCACCGCGGCGGCGGGGTCAGGCGGGAAGCCGCTCCCCCGCCTCGACTGCGACGTCGAGCCGGTTCTCGGCCGGCGGCAGCGGGCAGGTCGCGTGCGCGGTGTACGCGCACGGCAGGTTCGTCGCGCGGTTGAAGTCGATCCGGGTCGCGCCGGCGGCATCCGGGGCGGCGATGTCCAGGCTCCGGTTCGCGGCGTACGTCGTCACGCCGCTGGTGCGGTCGGTGAACAGGACGTGCAGGCCGTCGCCGTGCCCGTTGAACGCGAGCAGCGACCGCGGCCCGTCGAGGTCGAAGGTGAGGACGCCCGGGGCCGAGTACACGTGCTGCAGCCCGTCGACGACGGAGCCGACGGTGACCTCGCGCGGTTCGTCGAACGGTTCGAAGTGCGCGTCGACGACGAACCGGTCCGACGGCTCGTACGTCGGGGTGCCGGGGTACTCGGTCCGGGTCGGGTTGCCCGGGTGCCGGGGCCGGATGACGTCGCTGCCGCCACGACGGGCGACCTCGATGACGACGGTCTCGTCGCCGTCCTGCCACACGACGTTCGTGCTCGAGCGCTCGGGCAGTGGTCCGAAGCGATGGGTCCCGGTGACCGACTGCCCGTCGACCGTGATGGCCTCGCCGTCCGCGAGCTCGACGACGGGTCCGTCCTCCCCCGTCGACCACGTGCCCGGGGCGTCGTCGAACCGCTCGGGCGTGCTCGTCAGCCACCGGATGCTCGTGATGGCGAGGAAGCCGTGCTCGCTCGCCCGGGCTCGTTCGTGGGCGTCGTGCCAGGCTGCCCACTCCGTGGCGGAGTCGGGTGCGGTCGGCGTCGTCGTGCTCATGCCCCGACGCTACGACGCCCGGGCCGCGAACGCGACGTCCCCCGTCGCGCGACGTCACGCGCACGGCCGACCCGACGCCCTGGACGGTCCCGCTCACCAGGGGTGGGCGATGCTGCGGACGTGCACCGGGCCTCCCGGTCGAGCGCCCGTACCGACGCCGGCACCGCGGCCGACGGGGGCAGGCACGGCGAGGTCGGCCTGCAGCACCGCGCAGGCGGCCCCTCGGGCCACCGAGGCCTCGCCGAAGGCGGTCGCTGCGACCGTCGGGAACGGCCCGTGCGGCAGGCGGACCGCGAGCCGCTCGCGAACGGCCGCGATGAAGACGTCGCCGCCGGCGAGGGCCGCGCTGCCACCGATCACGACGCGTGGCACGTCGAGCAGCTCGACGACGTGGGCGAGCGCGGATCCGAGCGCGGCACCGGCCTCGGCGACCAGCGGCGCCGCGGACGGCGTCGCGCAGAGCCGCTCGAACGCGTGCCGGACGTCGCTGGCGCGATCAAGCGGGATGCCCGTGGGGAGCAGGCCGGCGTCGGTGGCGCGCCGGACCTGCTGCAGGGGCTGACACGCTTCCCAGACCTCGGTCCAGCGGCCGTGCGCCTCGACCGGCATGCCGCCGAACTCGCCGGCGTTGCCGGTGGCGCCGCGGACGACCTCGCCCGCGGCGACCGTGGCGGCGCTGATGCCGTGGCCGAGGAACACGGAGACCAGGTCGTCGGCGCCGGCAGCGGACCAGACCTCGCCGAGGGCGCTCGCGACGCCGTCCTTCTCGAGCCGCACCGGCAGACCGGTCCGGGCGACGAGCTCGTCGGTGACGGGCAGCGACCACCAGGCGGGCAACTGCGCGGGGGTGCCCATCCGGACGCCGTCGGGGTCGATCGAGCCGGGGACGGCGAGGCCGATGCCGACGGGAGCGGGCACGCCGGTGCGCGAGCGGGCCCGACTGCCGGCGCCACGGACCCGGTGCACCGCCGCCGCCATCGTGTCGAGCGTCCGCGCCGGGTCGTCCGTCGCGTCCAGGTCGACGTGCTCGACGGCCAGCACGGCTCCGGTCAGGTCGGTGCGCACGACGACGAGGTGCGCCGGGTCGAGGTGGACCCCGATCGCCGACCGCGACCCCGCGACGATCTCGAGTCGTCGTCCGCCGCCCGGTGTTTCGCGCACGAGTCCCGCTCTCACGAGTCCGGCCGCGATGTTCGACACCGTCTGCGCGCTGAGCCCGGTCGCCCGCATCAGCTCGGCGCGGGCGAACGGTCCCCGGCGACGGACGAGATCGAGCACCAGCGCACGGTTCTGGACCCCGACGCGCACGAGGTTCGTGCCGCCCGTTCTGCCCTGCACCACGGTGTCAGGAAGGGGTTGACGCGGCTCGGACATGGTCCCTAGCATCTCTGGTCATACGAATTTGTCAATCAATTGGATTGAAACCGCGACGGTGCGATCGGTTCGCCCGTCCGACGACGGATTCGCCCGTGCCACACCGGTGTGTCACGGGGTCGGAAGGGACGCTCGTGACGACGACCGCACGATCCGGAACCACTGCACCACCACGGACGCGCACGGGCGGTGACGCCGCGGTCCGTCGACGACCACGCGAGAAGCATCCGTGGACCCCGGCCGAGAAGCGCCGACTGCGCGTCGGCATCGCGTTCATCTCACCGTGGATCCTCGGCGTGCTGGTGTTCATCGCCTACCCCCTGATCTACTCGTTCGCGATCAGCCTGACCCGGTACTCGGGCATGGCCGACATCACCTGGGTCGGGTTCGCCAACTACGTCGCCGCGTTCATCGACCCGCTCGTGCACACCGCGGTCGGCAACACCCTGTTCTACGCCGTCATCGCGGTGCCCGTCGGGATCGTCATCGCCATCGTGATCGCCATCGCGATGAACCAGGACGTCCGCGAGATCGGCTGGTACCGGACGGCCCTCTACATCCCCTCGCTCATCCCGACCTTCGCGCTGGCGTTCATCTTCGTGGTGCTCGTCAACCCGCAGACCGGCCTCGTCAACCAGGTCATGAAGCTCGTCGGGATCCCGGCGACGAACCTGCTCGGCGACCCGACCACGGCGAAGCTGGTCATCGTCGCGCTCGCCCAGATGGGTGCCGGCAACGCGGCGCTGATCTTCCTCGCCGGACTGCGCGGGATCCCGAAGACCCTGTACGAAGCCGCTCGCGTGGACGGGGCCGGACCGCTCCGGCAGTTCTTCGCGCTGACGCTGCCGCTGCTCTCCCCCGTGATCCTGTTCAACCTGATCACCGGCATCAGCAACGGCCTGCAGGTCTTCACCGAGGCGTACGTGATCTCGTCCGGCACCGGAGGACTCGGCAGCCCGGACAACGGGACGTTGTTCTACATGCTCTACCTCTACAAGAACGCGTTCAGCTACGCGCAGCTCGGGTTCGCCAGCGCCATGGCCGTGCTGCTGTTCCTGGCCGGCATGATCCTGTCCGGGCTCGTGTACTGGCTGTCCAAGCGCTTCGTCAACTACGACGTGACCGGGGAGTGACCGATGACACTGCGTACTGAACGACACCCGGACCGCGACACCGTCACCTCGTCGATCGAGTCCGTCCGACCCCGCGGACGCAAGGGTGCCGACGACCGCTCGCGGAACGCCGACGGCTCGATCCGCTCGCCGTGGTCGTCCGTCCTCGCCCGCGTGCTCCTCATCGCGATGAGCCTGCTGTTCCTCATCCCCATCTACTGGATGGTCATCTCGGCGCTGAAGGGCAACTCCGAACTCGGTGCCTTCCCGCCGACCTGGTTCCCGCAGTGGCTCGACTGGTCGAACTTCGGCAAGGCGATCGACGCGATGCCGTTCTTCACGTTCTTCCGGAACACGCTGATCATCACCGTCTGCGTGACGCTCTTCTCGATGGTCTCGAACCTCGTGATCGCGTACGGGTTCTCGTGCCTCGAGTGGCGCGGCCGCGACAAGCTGTTCTACGTCGTGCTCGCCACGCTGTTCATCCCGTTCCCGGTCACGCTCATCCCGATGTTCGACCTGTACGCCCGACTCGGCTGGATCAACACCTTCCTGCCCCTGATCGTGCCGAGCCTGTTCGGGTCCGCGTTCTACGTGTTCCTGCTCCGGCAGTTCCTGCTGCAGATCCCGAAGGACCTGCTCAACGCCGCGCGGATGGACGGCGCCTCGGAGTGGGGCATCCTCTGGCGGATCGTCTTCCCGCAGGCCAAGGCGGCGCTCGTCACGGTCGGGATCTTCGCGGCGGTGGGTGCCTGGAACGACTTCCTCGGGCCGCTCATCTACCTGCAGGACGAGAACGTGCAGACGCTGTCCATCGGGCTGCAGATCTTCCGTCTCAACAACTCGCAGGACTTCCAGTTCAACCAGCTGATGGCGGCATCGGTGCTCATCATCCTGCCGCTCGTGGTCCTGTTCTTCGTGTTCCAGCGGACGTTCATCAAGGGCGTCCAGATCGGGAGCTTCAAGTGAGCAGCGCATTCGACCGACGAACGTTCCTGCGCGGTGCGGCCGCGACCGGCGGTGCGGGGGCGCTCGCACTCCTCGCAGCGTCGTGCGCCTCCGGCTCGAGCGGCGGGAGCAACCCGAACCAGGTCACGATCTGGGGTGTCACCGGCACGTTCGTGCCGTTCCAGACGAAGGTGATCAAGGACTTCAACGAGGTCCACCCCGAGGTCGACGTGAAGGTGAACGTCGTCCCGTCGCAGGGCACCGGCGACGCCACGAGCATCATCACGGCCGTGCGCGGCGGCACTGCCCCAGACCTGTGGCTCCTCGACCGGTTCAGTGCGGCGCAGTACGCGGCGATCGGGCTCATCGAACCGATCGACGACATGATCGAGGAGTTCGAGGACCAGCCGAAGGACGAGTTCCTGGCGCAGTGGCTCGGGTTCACGATCGGCGAGGTCAGCTACCAGGGCAAGACCTACGGCCTCCCGCACGACACCGACGCCCGCGGCATGTTCGTGAACCGGAAGATGCTCACCGGCGCCGGGATCGACCCGGACGAGTTCGACTGGGAGCACAACGGCCCGGTGAGCATGGACCGGATGTGGGACGTCAGCGAACGCATCACGAAGAAGTCCGGCGGCAACTACACCCACATGGGACTGCTCCCCTGGTACGGCGAAGGCTGGCCGTTCACGTGGGGGCTCGGCCTCGGCGCGTCGTACTTCGACCAGCAGGACTCGAAGATGACGATGGACTCGAAGAGCGTCCGCAGCATCTTCGAGTTCTACGAGGACTGGGCGAAGCGGTACGGCTACAAGGACGCCGACACCTTCATCGCGACCTACGAGCCGACCGGGCACCCGCCGGGACAGACCGCGTTCATGGCGGACCGGATGGCGTTCATGGTCAGCGTGCCCTCCACCATCCAGACCTTCGACAACTACGGCCCGAAGGACCTCGACTGGGGCACCGCGTACCTGCCGACCCAGCAGGACGGCGGCGACAAGTACACGTGGTCCGGTGGCTTCGCGCTGTGCGTGCCGAAGGGCTCGAAGAAGAACAAGGCCGTGTGGGAGCTCATGAAGTACTTCACGAGCAAGCAGGGCCAGGAGACCTACATGGTGCCGGCCACGAGCGTGCCGTCGAACGTCGCAGCGCTCAAGGACCCGAAGGGCTCCGCGAAGTCGATCCGCTTCTTCACCGAGTCGATCGGCGCCTCCACCTGCCGCCCGCCGCTGCCCGTCGGCGGCGCGTGGTGGGACTCCCTCGCCGACGCGCGGTCGAGCGTCCTGCTCGGCACCGCGAGCCCGCAGGAGGCCGTCGAGCGGGCACAGAACCGCGTCGACCCGATGATGCAGACCTACTCGCCGTTCAGGCTGCCGAAGGACTACGACAAGGTCCGGATCTGAGCAGGAACGCTCTGGTCGTCCTCCCACGAAAGGAACACCCATGCCCTCCACCCCCTTGCGTGTCGCCGTCCTCGGCTTCTGGCACGTCCACGCCGGCGACTACGCGCAGCAGACCGTCGACCACCCCGGCACCGAGCTCGTGGCCGTCTGGGACGACGACACCGCGCGCGGACGCGCGGGCGCCGAACGGTTCGGCGTCGAGTACACCGACGACCTCGATGCGCTGCTCGCCCGACCGGACATCGACGCCGTCACGATCACGACCTCGACCGACGTCCACCGCGACGTGATCGGGCGCGCGGCAGCGGCCGGCAAGCACGTCTTCACCGAGAAGCTCCTCGCCCCCACCGTCGACGAGTGCGAAGCGGTCATCGCCGCCTGCGACGCCGCCGGGGTCACGCTCGTGGTCTCGCTCCCGCGGCTCTACCACGGCTACACGGCCGCGATCCGGCGCGAGCTCGACGCGGGCCGCCTCGGCGACGTCACGTACTCCCGCGTCCGGCTCTCGCACGACGGTGCCGTCGCACCGTGGCTGCCGGAACGGTTCTTCGACCCGGCGACGGCGATCGGCGGCGCCCTCACCGACCTCGGCTGCCACCCCGTCTACCTGACGCAGCTGTTCCTCGGTGCCCGTCCGGACACGGTCGAGGCCGTCTACCGCTCCTTCACCGGCCGCGCCGTCGAGGACCACGCCGTGGTCACCGTCGGCTACGCCTCGCAGGCGATCGGCGTCATCGAGGCCGGCTTCGTCGCGGGCACGCCGTTCACGATCGACGTGGCGGGCACCCGGGGCTGGCTCGCGTACTCCGACCAGGAGGCCCGGCTCACCGCCGGCG
Source organism: Curtobacterium sp. RIT-PI-V (assembly GCF_025642935.1). NCBI lineage: Bacteria > Bacillati > Actinomycetota > Actinomycetes > Micrococcales > Microbacteriaceae > Curtobacterium > Curtobacterium sp. RIT-PI-V. Next base: position 5,502 of record NZ_JANZKM010000036.1, on the reverse strand, counting down.
GACCGGCCTACGGCGACGAGCCGGTCACCCTCGACGTCCCCGCCGACGCCCAGGACGCATTCGGTCGGTGGGTGGACCACATCGCCGCCGACACGCGTGCCGACGACAACCTCGCCCGCGCCGTCGAGCTCACCCGCCTGGTGGTCGCCGCGAACGACGCCGCGGCCCAGCCCGCGATCAGCGACGCCCTCGTCGGCGCACCCGCCTGACCGCCCGAGCATTCCAGCACCTCGAACCAACCACAGGAGTCACCATGTCCAGCGACATCATCCGCGTCGGCCTCATCGGCGGGGGCGGCATCGCGTCCGCGCACATCGCCGGCTACGCCGAGCACCCCGCCACGATCCGCATCGCCGCGGTCGCCGACGCGTTCGCGGCCACGGCCGAGGAGCGCGGGGCGGAGCTCGGCGTCCCGTTCTTCACCGACTACCTCGCGATGCTCGAGCAGGCGGACATCGACGCCGTCGACATCTGCCTACCGCACCACCTGCACCGCGACGCGATCGTCGCGGCGGCCGAGGCCGGCAAGCACGTGCTGTGCGAGAAGCCGCTGTGCCTGAGCCCCGACGAGGCCGCCGACGTGCAGCGCGCGGTGTCCGAGTCCGGCATCACCCTGATGTGCGCGCACAACCAGCTGTTCATGCCCGCGGTCGCCAAGGCCAAGGAACTCATCGACGGCGGGGCGCTCGGCACCGTCTACGAGGTCCGCACCACCGACTCGTTCCGCAACGAGTTCGACCCGTCGAACATGGGGTGGCGTGCGCACGCGTCGACGAGCGGCGGCGGTGAGCTCATCGACACGGGGTACCACCCGAGCTACCTGCTGATGCACCTGGCCGGCGGCGTCCCCGTGCAGGCGACCGCGATGCTGTCCACGCACCGGTTGGCGTTCATGGAGGGCGAGGACTCGGCACAGGCCCTGTTCCGCTTCGACAACGGCGCCGTGGGCCAGCTCGTGACGAGCTGGGCGTACGACCCGGCCGCCGGCACCGAGCGGTTCAGCGTCGTCGGCGAGCACGGCGCCCTGACGAGCGACGGCACCACGCTGCGGTGGGACCTGCGGGACGGCACGAGCGAGTCGGTCACCTTCGACGAGGTCGACACCTTCGCAGCCGAGATCGGCGCGTTCGGGGCGTGCCTGCGCGACGGCACGCGGCCGATCCACACGGAGCGCGAGGGCATCGCGGTGCTCGGCATGATCCTGGCGGCGTACGAGGGCGCCCGGACGGGGACGATCGCCCCGGTGCTGACGGCGGACGAGACCGTCAGCGCCTGACCCGCGCGGATCCGTCGCACCGCGCACCCGTTCCGCGACGAGCCACGAGTCGTTCGACGCGTGGTTCGTCGCAGAACGGGTGCTGACGCACCGCGACACCGTCGGCTCCGCATCACCGTCAGCGCCGCGTCAGTGCGTCGCGGGTGCCGCGTCCTCGTCGTCGGCGGCGTGCAGCACCGACTCGGCCTGCCCGAGCAGGTGCCGCGCGGCCAGGCTCAGGGACCGCACCCCGACCACGAGCACGAGCAGGGTGAGCAGCACGAGCAGCACGGTCGTGGGCACCCACGCCACCGGAAGGTCGAGCACCCGGAACCACTCGATCGCCGCCGTCGCGACCGCCGCAGCCGGGAACACGAACGACCAGAACCCGAGCGAGAACCCGAGCCGGACGTACCGGGGCAGCAGGGCGAGCTGCACGAGGAACATGAGGACCCCGAGGCCCGCGATCGCCTGCACGGGCAGGGTTCGGGCGTCGTCGGTGAGCGCGAACAGGGACACCGTCGCCACCGCGGGCGGAGCCACGAGGATCGCCATCGTGGGGACGAGCGGGTCGGGCAGAGCGGGGCGGAACGACAGCCGGATGAGGAGCAGTCCGGTCATCACGCCCCAGAAGAACACGCCGACGCCGAAGCACGCCCAGGACAGCCAGCCCACACCGACCTCGTGCGTGGCGACGGCGGCGACGAGGGCCGCGGCGACCGTCGGCAGCAGGTAGCCGCCGTGCACGGCCTCCAGGGTCAGGCGCCCCTCGAACCACGTGCTCAGCAACCACGCCGCGAACCCGGCAGCGACCGCCACCGCGAGCAACACGAGGACCTGCCCCCCGATCTCCCAGAACCGCGCGAGGTCGACGCCGAGGAGCATCGCCGTCGCGGGAACCAGGGCCGCGATCGGGCCCTGCGCGGGGTGGCGGAGCTGGTCGACCAGGCGTTCATCGACCCGGACGCCCCGCAGGACGTGCGCGCCGAGCAGCCACGACCACACCACCGCCGCGACCACCCAGGACACCTGCGGGACGACGGGCGGCAATCCGAGGACGGGTGCCGCGTACGACCAGGTCTCCGCGAAGCCGGCCAGGCCGAACGGTGCGGCGAGGGTGTTGAGCGGGATGCGGGAAGTCGGGCGCGCGCTGGGCATAGGGTCCCATTCTCTCCGGCTCGGGTCGTGCCACGGAACGGAGCCCGGCTCGGAGGCGGCCAGTGGCACATTGGGCCGATGCCCTTCGAGAACACCGACCACGTCCAGGCCACCACCGCCGGGTCGCTCCCGCGCACGCCGGAACTCATCGCCGCGAACGCCGCCCGCCCCGTGGGTGCCGACGGCTTCACGCTCGAGACCACCGACGAGGTCCGCGCGCTGACGAGCGCGGCCGTCGACGACGTCGTCGCCCGCCAGACCGCCCTCGGCATCACGCAGCCGGGTGACGGCGAGTTCGGCAAGGCGATGTCGAACAGCGTCGACTACGGCGCGTGGTGGGGCTACTCGTTCCAGCGCGTCAGCGGGCTCTCGCTCACCGATGCGAACGTCTTCACGCAGGAGCCGGTCCGCTCCGGTCCGGGCCACGTTCAGCTGACCAGCTTCCCGGACCGCCGCGACTGGACGATCTTCCGCGACGCCTACACCGACCCGGAGTCCGGCGTCGGCACCGGCAAGAACGCCACCGCGTTCCCCACCACGACCGGCCCGATCGCCTACACCGGGCACGAGGCCGCACGCACCGACGCCGCCAACCTCACGCACGCCGTCGAGGCGGCCGGCGCCGAGAACGGCTTCATCACGGCGCTCTCCCCAGGGTCCGCCGCGCGGGTCGCGAACGACTACTACGCCACCGACGAAGAGCACATCTGGGCCTGGGCCGACGCCCTGCGCGAGGAGTACCGCATCATCCTCGACGCCGGCCTCGTGCTGCAGATCGACGACCCGTCGATCGCCGAGAACTGGGACCAGATCAACCCGGAGCCGAGCCTGGCGGACTACCGCGCCTTCACCCGGATCCGGGTCGAGGCGCTGAACCACGCGCTCGAGGGCCTGGACACCAGCCGTGTCCGCTTCCACCTGTGCTGGGGCTCGTGGCACGGCCCGCACACCACCGACATCGAGCTCCGCCACATCGTCGACCTCATGCTCGACATCGACGCCGGCGCGTACTCGTTCGAGGCCGCGAACGCCCGGCACGAACACGAGTGGACCGTCTGGCAGGACGTCACGCTGCCCGACGGCAAGGTGATCGTCCCCGGCGTCGTCGGCCACGCCACCAACGTCGTCGAGCACCCCGACCTGGTCGCACAGCGCATCGAGCGGTTCGCCTCGGTCGTCGGGCGCGAGCGCGTGGTCGCCGGCACCGACTGCGGCCTCGGCGGCCGCATCCACCCGCAGATCGCCGCGGCGAAGCTCGAGTCCCTCGGCGAGGGCGCGCGCCGCGCGAGCGCGAAGCTCTTCTGAGCCGCCCGTTCCTTCCCAGAACGTCTGCGGTACCAAACGAGAACGGGCGTACCTGCCACGAAGATCACGGCAGGTACGCCCGTTTCCAGTCGGTACGCCCGGTTCCGGTGGGGCTACCGCCGTGCGCGGCCGACCACGACCGCCCCGACCGCCGCAGCCGCGCCGAGCCACACGAGCGGACGCGTGACACGCCGTCGCTTCGAGACCCAACCGCCGTTCGTGGCGTTGCCGGCGTCCGCGGGGGCGTAGAGGTTGCCGTCGGTCGGTTCGCCCTTCCCGCGCAGTGCGAAGGTCTCGACCATCGGCTTCGTGATCTTGTGGAACAGCCCCGGGAACACGTACTGCAGCGGGACGAGCGACGCCTGGATGCGGCCGACGTAGCGGTACCGCTTCGGGTGCGTGGCGGCGGTGACGACGGCACGGCCGGCCCGCTCGACGGACACCGTCGGCGGCAGCGGGTGCGAGTTCTTGCCGGTGTAGTTGGCGCCGTTCTGGTAGATCGGCGTGTCGATCGTCGACGGCAGCAGCGTGGTGAAGCGGATCCCGGTGTGCGCGAACTCGTCACCGAGCACGTCGACCAGGCCGAGGGCCGCGTGCTTGCTCGTCACGTAGGCCGACTGGTACGGCGCGGACAGCAGCGACTGGATCGACCCGACGAGCACGTACGTGCCCGTGCCGCGCTGCTTCCAGTGCGGGAGCAAGTGCGTGATCGCGTTGAGGTGGCCGTAGAGGTTCGTGTCGACGACCCGCTTGAACGCCTCGGTGGGGGTCTGCTCGAACAGCCCGTAGACGAACAGGGCCGCGTTGCCGACGAAGACGTCGATCCGACCGTGCCGACTCGTCACCGTGCCGATGAGGTCCTCGACCTGGTGCTCGTCGGCGACGTCCGTCGGGATCGCGACCGCGTCGGCCCCGAGTGCGCGGCACTCGGCGGCGGCGGCCTCGAGGGAGTCGTGGCCGCGTGCGGCGAGCACGAGCGTGGCACCCTGTCGGGCGAACTCGTGTGCGGCGGCCCTCCCGATGCCGCTCGATGCTCCGGTGACGACGACGATCTTCCCGCGGTACCGATGTCCCATGCGTCCTTGGTACGCGCCGCTGGTCCGTTCCCGCACAGGCGGGCCGTACCCCTCGCCCCGGTGCGAGGATGGAGCATGCGCAAGGACGACCTGACCGTCGACGAAGCCACGGTCATCGCCGAACACGCCCGGTCCGGTGCCCTCGAGCTGGACGACCCCGAGGTCCGGAAGGTCGTCGAGCAGGCGAACCGGGTGCTGGTCCGCGCGCAGATGTGGGGCGAGGAGCGGAGTCCGAAGCTGCGTCGCCGCCGTCGGTTCATCGCGATCGGGGCGCTCGTGATGGTGCTCGTCTGGGTGGCCGGGCTGCTCGTGCCGATGGCACTGCGGTTCGGCGCGTAGCCGGATTCGGAACCGAGACCGGAGCCGAACCCGCGTCGTCCCCCGTTCAGCGGCCGGTTCGGGCGTTCCGGGCGATGAGCCAGAGGTACGTGCTGTGCCCGACGAGCGCCAGGCCGAAGAAGATCGCGGCGACGGCGTAGACGCGGTCGAGCTTCCCCTGCCCGATCACGAGCATCACGACGCAGAAGGCCACGGCGATCGCCAGCACGCCGACCTGCACGGTCGACCAGATCCGTCGGAAGCGCGGCATGCCCGTCTCGTTCACCCGGCCATTCTCCCTCATGCCGGACCAGTACCGATGTCAGCCGACGTCAGCCCGCGGTACGACGCGGGCGGGGCACGTCGGTACCGTGCTCCGATGTGCTGCCC
>NZ_JANZKM010000035.1:0-30781 GCF_025642935.1 Curtobacterium sp. RIT-PI-V | reverse complement strand
CTCGACCATTCCTGCTCACGAAGTGCCGCCACGCCCACACTCGGAATCCCCGACGGCGGCAAGTGGTTGCCTGGGGACATGCGATCGATCGTCTACACGAAGCCCGGTGACAGCAGCGTCCTCGAACTCGTCGAGCGGGACGTGCCCGAACCCGGCGCCGGCGAGGTCCGCGTCCGCGTCGTCGTCTCCGGCGTGAACCCCACGGACTGGAAGGCACGGGCGGGCGGCACCTACGGCGACGGCCTGCCCTTCCCCGAGATCACCCCGAACCAGGACGGCGCCGGTGTCGTCGACGCGGTCGGCCCGGGTGTCGAGGAACTCGCCGTCGGCGACCGCGTGTGGCTCTTCATGGCCGCCGCCTCGCGCCCGACGGGCACCGCGCAGGAGTACACCGTCGTGCCGGAGACCCGCGCGGTCCGCCTGCCCGACGAGACGAGCTTCGACGTCGGCGCTTCGCTCGGTGTCCCGGCGATGACCGCGCACCGCGCCCTCACGACGCACGAGGACGGCCCCGCACGACTCGGCCCCGGTGCGCTCGACGGCGTCACGGTGCTCGTCGCCGGGGGTGCCGGAGCGGTGGGGCACGCGGCGATCCAGCTCGCCCGTTGGGCCGGCGCGACGGTGATCACGACGATCAGCTCGGACGACAAGGCCTCCCTCGCCACCGCGGCGGGTGCCCACCACGTCGTGAACTACCGACAGGACGACGCCGCGACCCGCATCCGTGAGATCGCGCCGGACGGCGTCGACATCGTCGTCGAGGTGTCGATCCCCCAGAACGCCGAACTGGTCGCCGACGTCCTCGCGAACCACGGCGTCGTGTCGATCTACGCGAACAACGGCGGCGACGAGGCGACGCTGCCGATCCGCCCGAACATGAGCGTGAACGCGCGCTACCAGTTCCTGCTGCTCTACACGATCGGCGACGAGGCCCTGGCCGCCGCGGCCGAGGACGTCACCGAGGCGCTGCACGACGGCGTGCTGCCGGTCGGTGCGGACGCGGGTCTGCCGCTCACCCGCTTCGACCTCGCCCGCACCGCGGACGCGCACGACGCCGTCGAGCAGGACACCGTCGGCAAGGTCCTGATCGACGTTCCCGAGGCGCAGTAGCCTCCACGCCCGGACGACGAACGGCTCCCACACCCGTGGGAGCCGTTCGTCGTGGACGATGCGGGAAGGGTCAGCGACCCAGGCGCGCGGCGATGGCTGCGGCGACCCGGATCCGGGCTGCTTCGCGCTCGCGCTCGAGGTTGGCGGCGATGACGTCGAGGTCTTCGTAGTCGGCGTCGGTGGTGGTGTCGTTCCAGTTGGGCGATGAGATCCGGGCACGCCCGAACGACGGCGGAGCAGGGTTCACGGTCGTCATGAGGGCATCGTACGTCGAGCGTCCGACAGAGCGTGTGAGCATCACGGGCCTTTCCTTGGATTGCGGTCGCGCTCGGGGAACGAGTAGGTCAACGAGAACGCCATGGCCATGAACGACGCCATCATCGCGATGTTCTTGGCGTCGAGTTCGGTGAAAGCGTCGGGGACCGGGGAGTCGACGGTGAGCATGCCGAACGAGTACTGGTCGGACCGGATCACCACCGAGACGTACGACGAGTAGCGCGGTTCGAAGCCCGGCGCGTCCTGGTCCACGTCGACGTCGGCCGAGCGGTCGCCGACGATCCGGGGCGATCCCCCGACCAGCACCCACTCGAGGTTGCGGTCGCCGTAGGGCGTGCCCGCGCGGAAGACCCCGGCGGTGTCGCCGGCGCCGCCGTGACCGATCGGCTCGAGCGCACGCAGATCGGTGGACAGCTGGTACACGTTGGCGCGGACGTCGGGCACCTTCGGCAGCAGGTAGAACGCCAGGGCCACGGCGACGCGGTCGGCGACGACGGAGAGTTCGGCGTGGCGCTCGGAACGGGGCAGTTCGGTGAACCGGACGAGCCGGGTGGCGATCTGGCCGAACGCGTACCGGACCGCCGTCGACTGTTCGAGTTCGGCCGCGGTCGCGTTCTCCTCGGCCACCGACCGCGCAGCGTCGCTGCGTCGGGTCCGGACCACCTGCACCGCCACGGCACCGGCCAGCACGACGAGCCCGAACACGACGAGCGACAGTCGGACCGCCGGGGTGGCGAACAGGTTCGGCAGCTGGAACGCCGCAGTGGGCGCGGCCGCCACCACGATCGGCCACCCGACCGTGCCGACCCGTCCTGAACGCTGTTGCCCCTGACCACGACGCTAGGTCACGCCACCGACGCAGACGGAGTTGTCCACAGGTCGGTTCTCCACAGGATCTGTCGGCCTCCACGGGCCCGTCGCACACAGCTGGTAAGCAAGACCCATGACCGATGCCAGCACGCCCGTTCCCGGATCCAGAGCCCTCGTCCTGGGCGGTGGTGGCGTCGCCGGGATCGCGTGGGAGGTCGGGGTGCTGTCCGCCCTGCAGGACGCCGGCGTCGACCTCGACGCTGCTGACCTCGTCGTCGGCACGAGCGCCGGCAGCGTCGTCGGCGCATTCGTCCGGAACCGCGCGGTGCAGCAGGCGTACGACCAGCAGCACACCCCCGCACCGACGACCTACGTCGAGCCGCCGGCCATCGACACCGACGCCGTCCAGCAGCGGATCGGTGCCGCGCTCGAGGGGGCGACCGGCGAGCAGGACGCCCGCGCCCGCCTCGGCCTCGCCGCCCAGCAGGTCACCGACGGACAGTCCGACGACGAGCGCGTGGCGACCTTCGCCGAGACCCTGCCGTCCACCGACTGGCCGGCCAAGCCGCTCGCGATCACCGCGGTCGACGCCACCGACGGCACGTTCCGGCTGCTGACCGCAGCCGACGGCGTCCCGCTCCCCCGCGCGGTCGCCGCGAGCTGCTCCGTGCCGTTCGTGTGGTCGCCCGTCGGCATCGAGGGGCGACCGTACGTCGACGGCGGGGTCCGCTCCGGCACGAACGCCGACGCCGCCGCCGGACACGAGCGTGTCCTCGTCATCGCCTGCGGTCCCGAGGGTCCGTCTCCGGTCGGCCCGTGGCTCGACGTCGCGGTCGAGTCGCTCCGCGCCGGCGGCAGCTCGGTCGAGGTCGTCGTGGCCGACAGCACCGCGCAGGAAGCCTTCGGCACCAACTCGCTCTCACTGGCCACCCAGGCGCCCTCGGCCGAGGCCGGCCGCGCCCAGGGCACAGCGGTCGCCGAGCAGATCGCCGCCTTCTGGGCCGATGACCTGGTGAGCGTGGTCGCATGACGACGCCGTTCTCCGAACTCGACCAGTACATCGCGCTCCCCCGGGTCGACGGGATCGCGATCAGCCCGGACGGAGAGCGCGTCGCCCTGACGGTCAGTGCGCTCGACCCGGATCGCACCGGGTACCGGCGCTCGATCTGGCAGGTGCCAGCCGGCAAGGGACATGGTGGCGCACCCGCGTCCCCCGTCCGCCTCACCCGGTCCGCCAAGGGCGAGGGCGGCATCGCCTTCACCCGGACCGGCGACCTGCTCTTCGTCTCCGCCCGCCCCGACGCCGACGCCACCGACGTCGAGGCCGCCCAGCTCTGGGTCCTGCCGGCAGCCGGTGGTGAAGCCCGCCCCCTCACGCGGCTCACCGGCGGGGTCGGCGGCGTGCTCGCGACCGCAGCGGCCGCCGACACCGTCGCGCTCACCGCCGACCTGCTGCCGGGTGCCGGCTCTGACCCGGCGACCGTGCTCGACGCCGACGCCGAGCTCCGCAAGGCCCGCACGGACAAGAAGGTCCGCGCGATCCTGCACGAGACGTACCCGGTCCGGTACTGGGACCACGACCTCGGCCCTGACCAGACCCACGTCCTCACGCTCGACACGGCCGGCGGATCAGACGAACTCGCGCAGCCCGTCGACCGCACGCCGGCACCCGCCCGGTCACTGGACCACGTCACCGGGGCACTCACGCCCGACGGGTCCGTCCTGTTGGCAGCCGTGGGCGTCCGGGAGGCCCGTGGGGACCGCTCGACGCTCGTCACGATCGACTGCACGAGCGGCCACCGCACGGTGCTGTTCGACGACGTCGACGTCGACCACGAGATGCCCACCCTGAGCCATGACGGCCGCACGATCGCGTGGGTCCGGACGGTGCGCTCCACCCCCGCCGGCGCGCACCAGCAAGAGGTCTGGACCGCCGGCATCGACGGCTCGGACCCGCGCCGCGTCGCCACCGACTGGGACCGCTGGCCGAGCGAGCTCGTGTTCGAGCACGGCGACCGCGCCCTGCTCGCCGTGGCCGACCATGACGGCCGGGCACCCGTGTTCCGCATCCCGCTCGACGACACAGCCGTCGAGCAGCTGACCCACGACGACTGGGCGTACTCGAGCCTGCGCGTGGCGGAGGCGAGCGGTGTGGTCGTGGCGCTCCGGGCCTCCTGGGCGGCGCCGCTGCACCCCGTGCGGATCGCGACCGACGGCGTGGTGACCCCGCTCGCGACGCCCGCGCCCCTGCCAGAGGTCCCCGCGCACCTGGAAGAGGTCGAGACGACCGCGGCCGACGGCGCGCGCGTACGCGGCTGGCTGGTCGTGCCGGAGGGTGACGGGCCGCACCCGCTGCTGCTCTGGATCCACGGCGGGCCGCTCAACTCGTGGAACCAGTGGTCGTGGCGGTGGAACCCGATGCTCCTGGCGGCGCGCGGGTACGCCGTGCTGCTGCCGGACCCCGCGCTGTCGACAGGCTACGGGCTCGACTTCGTGAACCGTGGGTGGAACGCGTGGGGGCAGGCGCCGTACACCGACCTGATGGCGATCACAGACGTGGTCGAGGCCCGAGCGGACATCGACGAGGCCCGTACGGCGGCGATGGGCGGCTCGTTCGGCGGCTACATGGCCAACTGGGTCGCCGGGCACACCGACCGGTTCCGCGCGATCGTCACGCACGCCAGCCTGTGGGCGCTCGACCAGTTCAACGGCACCACGGACTCGTCGCAGTACTGGTCGTCGATCTTCGACTCCGCCGGCATCGAGGCCAACGACCCGCACCGCTTCGTGGCGGACATCACGTCACCGATGCTCGTCGTCCACGGCGACAAGGACTACCGGGTGCCGATCGGCGAGGGGCTGCGACTGTGGTCCGAACTCGCGGAACACCACGCGGCCGACGACGGCACGATGCCGCACCGGTTCCTGTACTTCCCGGACGAGAACCACTGGGTGCTCTCGCCGCAGCACGCCGTGGTCTGGTACGAGACGGTGTTCGCGTTCCTCGGGCAGCACGTGCTCGGCCAGGAGTGGGAGCGGCCGGAGCTGCTCGGGTAGCGCGGGCGTGGGGGTCGGCCCGGAACGACACGATCGACGTCGCACGACATCGAGAACGTCGTTCCGGGTCGGATCCGCCCGACCGACCCGGGTCCGCCCGCGCTAGACGAACGCGGCCTGGCCCGTGATCGCCCGCCCGACGATGAGCGTGTTCACCTCGCGCGTGCCCTCGTACGAGTAGATCGCCTCGGCGTCCGCGAAGAACCGGGCGACCCCCTTGTCGAGCACGATGCCGTTGCCGCCCTGCACCTCGCGGCACCAGCCGACGGTCTCGCGCATCTTCGCGGTCGCGAACGCCTTCGCCAGGGCGGAGTGCTCGTCGCCCCCGACGCCGGCGTCCTGCATGGCCGAAGCCTGCGTGCAGAGCGCGATCGAAGCGGTGATGTTCGACAGCGACTTCACGAGCAGGTCCTGCACGAGCTGGTGCGACGCGATCGGCTTGCCGAACTGGATCCGCTCGCGGGCGTAGGCGAGGGCGGCTTCGTAGGCGCCGACCGCGATGCCGACGGCCTGCCAGGCCACCTCGGTGCGGGTCAGGCGGAGCACCTCGGCCGTCGAACGGAACGAGTCGGCGCGCTGGAGTCGACGCGACTCCGGCACCCGCACCCCCTGCATGACGATGTCGGCGTTCTGCACCCCACGCAGCGCGATCTTGTCCTCGATCTTGGTGGCGGTGAAGCCGGGGGTGTCCGTGGTGACCAGGAAGCCCTTCACCTGCTCGTCGGCGACGTCCTTCGCCCAGATGACGACGACGTCGGCGAAGGTGGCGTTGCCGATCCAGCGCTTCTCGCCGTCGAGCACCCACGAGTCGCCGTCGCGGCGGGCGGTGGTGCGCAGGCCACGGGCGGAGTCGCTGCCGGACAGCGGTTCGGTCAGGCCGAACGCCCCGATGAGTTCGCCGGCGGCCATGCGCGGCAGCCACTCGCGCTGCTGTTCCTCGCTGCCGGCGACGGCGATCGAGTTCATCGCCAGACCCGACTGCACACCGATGAACGTCGCGACGCTGGCGTCGACGCGTCCGAGTTCGAGCGCAGCCCACCCGCGGTACACGGCCGAGTTCTCGAACTGGCGCACCAGCGGGATCCCCGGCCCGTACATGCCCAGCTCGGCGAGGGGCGCGATCACCTGCATCGGGAACTCGGCGCGTGCCCAGTACCCGTCGGCGATGGGCGCGACCTCGCGCTCGAGGTACTCGCGGAGCCGCCCGATCGACGCGCGCTCCGGCTCGGTCAGCTGTTGTTGGAAGCCGTAGAAGTCCGATTCGAGGAGGCCCGCCGTGGGCGTCAGCGTTGACATGGAACCAACGATGCATCATTCTCGAAAACGTTGCAAGAGAGGACCGCGTGTACACATCGGATTCTGCGCTGCGCGCCTTCCGGGAGGCCCGCCACACGTTCATCGACGGCTCACGGATCGACATGGGCGCGTTGGCTGCCGCACTCGGCGTGGACCGTACGTCGCTGTTCCGGTGGGTGGGCAACCGTGACCGGTTGCTGTCCGAGATCCTGTGGTCCCTCGCAGTCCCGACGCTCGACCGGGCGTCCCGTGCTGCCGACACGATCGGGTCGTCCGGAGCGGCGCGCATCGTCGACGTGCTCGACCGGTTCACCGCCGACCTCATCGAGGCCACCTACTTCCGCGCCTTCCTGACCCGCGAGCCCGCGCGGGCGATGCGCCTGCTGACCACCTCGGAGAGCGACGTGCAGAGCCGGTTCGTCGAGCGGGTCACCGCGCTCGTGGTCGAGGAGCAGTCGTCCGGCGAGTTCGATCCGGCGCCGTTGTCCTCCGAGGAGCTGGCAAGGCTGCTCGTCCGGATCTCAGAGTCGTTCACCTACGCTGAGTTCATCTCCGGCGAGGCCCCCGACCCCGTCCGGGCACGCGCCGCGTTCGAGTACGTGCTGCGCCCCGCCGCCGATCACGCCACACCCGCACCTCCGATCGGAGACCGATGACCATCGACGAGTACCCGTTCCGCCGCCTCTACCCCACTCGGTGGAACGACAACGACATGTTCGGGCACGTCAACAACACGATCTACTACTCGGCGATGGACAACGCGTCGACGTACTGGTTCCGCGAGGAAGCTGGCCTCGACCCCTTCACGTCGGAGTGGATCGCGGTCTTGGTGTCGTCGAGCTGCCGGTTCGTCGAGTCCGCCGTGTGGCCGGACGTCATCGAGGTCGGGATGCGGTCCAAGCACCTCGGCAACACCAGCCTGTCGTGGGAGTTCGGCCTGTTCCGTCAGTCCGACGGCGCCCTGCTCGCCACCGGAGAATTCGCGCACGTCATCATCGACCGCGAGGGTGCCCGCCGACCGATCCCCCTGCCGGAGTCGCTCCGCGCGCTCGTCACCGGCACGATGGTCGCCCCGGAGCCCGCCGTCGCCGACTGACGCTGCGCGCGGCGCAGAGAACGCGTCAGGGGCGGTAGTCGTCACCGCGCGGCTGGTTCAGCCGCACGGCGAGGTCGTCGCCCGCGGGCTTCGCGCCGTTCAGGGTCCCGAGCACCTTCGCAACGGTCGACAACACGAAGCCGATCCCCCGGCCGATGGCCTGCACGAAGCGCATGACGTCCCCTCTCGTCGCCCCATGCTAGCCCGCGGCCCGAGAACTGCTCAGGACTTGAGGGCAGCGAGCTCGAGGTTGATGTCGTCGGGGTCCTGCACGGACAGGATCACCATGCCGGCGTCGCCGAGGTCGGTGACCTCGCCGTGCTCGACCCCTGCGGCGTCGAGGCGTGCGGCCGCCTGGTGCAGCTCGTCGACCGACCCCACGACGAAGCTGACGTGGTCGAGACCGACGGTGTCCGGGTTGAACGTCTGCCCCGCCGGGGCGACCGGGCGGAGTCCGAACACCTGGTCGCCGAGCTGGAACACGGAGCCGCCGTAGAAGCGTTCGCGGTCCTCGCGCACGCCGGGCTCGTCGACCTGGTCGCTGAAGTCGATCGCCGGGTCGGTGCCGAGCAGCTGCTGGTAGAAGGCCTTGCTGCGGTGGATGTCGGTCACCGTGACGCGGACGTGGGCCAGGGCGGTGGGGCGTGCGAACGGTTCGGTCATGGTGGAGCTCCTCCGGGTTCGACCCGACGCAGGGCCGCCGGGTGCGCGCCGTGGTTGCGACGCGCACCCGAGGCAACGCTCTGCCCCTCCGAAGTACCCGTGGCCGTGCGGCGACCGGACAGCGGCGCTGGACCCGAACGCCAGCGCCGCGGTCCGGTCAGATGAGCTCGTCGGTCAGGTGGTTCGGCGTGCCGAAGCGGTGCGCCGTGATCGACACCGCCTGCTCGCGGACGAACGGCAGGATCTCGAGCCGACCAGCCTCCGTCACCGGGCCGCCGTACACCGCGACGTCCGGACGCCCGCCGACCGCCGAGTACAGCGCCGACGTGTTGCCGCCGATGAGCCGCACACGGGTCGACGGGCCCGCCGCGATGGACGACACGAAGGACTCGTCGGAGACCGACTGCGAGACGGACCGGGCGATGGGCAGCGAGCGGATCGCCGAAGCGACGGACTCGGGCAGCGCCGCGACCGTCGACACCTCGATCGTCGTGCCGGCTCGGAGTGCGGCGGCAACGACGCGCACGAGCTCGACCACCGAGGCGTCAGCGTCGGAGCCTGCAACCGCAGCGAGCCGCACGTGCACCGACGGGAACGGCAGGTACCGCGCGATGTTCCGCTCGGCGGTGAGGGCCGAGACGTCGGTCGCGGTGCCGAACAGCGTCGACCAGGCCTGCTCGTCCGATGCCAGCGACCGGTCGAGCACAGGCGACGTGACCTCGGTCGCCCGGACGAACGCATGCACCGCGGCGGATGGAACAGCCGACGCAGTCGACGCAGCGGGCGCCCACGACCCCAGCCCGAGCAGGTAGTTCAGCCCGCCGGCCTTCGTGCCCGCGCCGACGGCCGACTTCTTCCAGCCACCGAACGGCTGCCGACGGACGATGGCGCCCGTGATGCCGCGGTTGACGTAGAGGTTGCCCGCCTGGATCCGCTCGAGCCAGGTGCCGATCTCGGCCGGGTCGAGCGAGTGCAGGCCCGAGGTCAGGCCGTAGTCGACCTCGTTGACGATGTCGATTGCTTCGTCGAGGGTGTCGGCGGTCATCATGCCGAGGATCGGACCGAAGTACTCGGTGCGGTGGAACTCCGAGCCGCGTCGGACGCCCTGACGGACACCCGGGCTCCAGAGCTTGCCGGTCTCGTCGAGCCGCTTCGGCTCGACGGCCCAGGACTCGCCCGCGCCGAGCGTCGTCAGGCCGTCGAGCAGCTTGCCCGACGCCGGCTCGATGACCGGGCCCATCTGCGTCGCGGCGTCGGTCGGGTAGCCGACGGTGAGCGAGGACACGGCGTCGAGGAGCTGGTTGCGGAAGCGCTTCGACTTCGCGACCGAGCCGACCATCACCACGAGTGACGCGGCCGAGCACTTCTGGCCGGCGTGTCCGAAGGCCGAGGCGACGACGTCCTTCACCGCGAGGTCGAGGTCCGACGACGGGGTGACGATCACGGCGTTCTTGCCCGAGGTCTCGGCGAGCAGCGGCAGGTCAGAGCGGAACGAGCGGAACAGCTCGGCGGTCTCGTAGGCACCGGTGAGGATGACCTGGTCGACCATCGGCGAGGCGATGAGCTGCTGGCCGAGGTCGTTCTCGGACACCTGCAGGAACGCGAGCACGTCAGCCGGGGCTCCGTGGGCGTCGAGCGCGGTCTCGATGATCGACGCGAGGACGGCCCCGGAGCGCTCGGCGGGCGGCGCGGGCTTGAGGACGACGGCGGACCCGGCGGCGAGTGCGGCCAGGGTCGAGCCGGCGGGGATCGCGACCGGGAAGTTCCACGGCGGCGCGACGAGGGTCAGCGTGGCCGGGGTGAACGTGGCACCGTCGAGGTCGTCGAGCTGGGACGCGAGCGAGCCGTAGAAGTGCGCGAAGTCGATCGCCTCGGACACCTCGGGGTCGGCCTGGTCGATGGTCTTGCCGGTCTCGGCGGCCATGACCTCGATGAGTGCTGCGCGGTTCGCCTCGAGCGCGTCGCCGACGGCGTGCAGCACGGCGCCACGAGCGGCACCGGACCAGGTCCCCCAGACCGCACCGGCGGCCTGGACGCGAGCGAGCGCCGCGTCGAGCGACGCGGCGGAGTCGACCCGGGCCTCCTGGACGGCGCGGACGCCGAGCGTCGACGACGCGATCCGGTCCGTGATGGCCGACCCCCACTGACGCACCGACGCGACCGACGGGTCGCTGTCCGGCGTGTTCTCGAACCGGCCGGGCCCGGGGCGACCAACGGCCGCGTAGCGGTCGGCGACGCGGTGGGACGCGGGGGCAGCGAGCCCCTCCGGAGTGGCGAGCGGCACGAGCGAGGCGCGGAACCGCTCTTCTTCGCGGGCGAACAGCGGCGGCGACGACACGAGCGAGAAGACCGCGGACATGAAGTTGTCCTGCGAGGCGCCCTCTTCGAGGCGGCGGATCAGGTACGCGATCGCGACGTCGAACTCGCCCGGGTGGACGACCGGCGTATAGAGCAGCAGCGAACCGACGGTGCGGCGGACGGCCTCGGCCTGTCCCTGTGCCATGCCGAGCAGCATCTCGAACTCGATGCCGTCCCGCACACCGCGTTCGCCGGCGAGCAGCCACGCGTGCGCGACGTCGAACAGGTTGTGTCCGGCGACGCCGACGCGGACGTTCTCGACGCGGGACGGGGTGAGCGCCCAGTCGAGCACGCGCTTGTAGTTGGTGTCGGAGTCCTGCTTGGTGTGCCAGGTGGCGAGCGGCCAGCCGTGCACCGAGGCCTCGACCTGCTCCATCGGCAGGTTCGCGCCCTTGACCAGGCGGACCTTGATGCCGGCACCGCCGCGGGCACGGCGGGCGGCGGACCACTCCTGCAGCTGCTCCATCGCGGCGAGCGCGTCGGGCAGGTACGCCTGCAGGACGATGCCGGCTTCGAGATCGAGGAACGCGGGCTCGTCGAGGAGCTGCGTGAAGACCGCGATGGTGAGGTCGAGGTCCTTGTACTCCTCCATGTCGAGGTTGATGAACTTGGCCGGGGACGCCGACGCGGCCCGGCGGAAGAGGGGCCGGAGCTTCTCGATGATGTCCTCGACCGCGTGGTCGAACGCCCACGGGGAGTGCGGGTGCACGGTGGAGGAGACCTTGATCGACACGTAGTCGACGTCGTCGCGCGCCAGGAGCTTGTGCGTGCCCTCGAGCCGACGGGCTGCTTCGCCCTCGCCGAGCACGGCCTCGCCGAGCAGGTTGACGTTCAGCCGGACGCCGTCGCGCTTGATCTTGGCGATGGCCGGGCCGAGCTTGGTGTCGGTCGCGTCGACGATCAGGTGGCCGACCATGTTCCGGAGCACTCGACGTGCGATGGGCACGACGACGCCGGGCAGTGCCGGTGCCATCCCGCCACCCACGCGGACGAGTCCACGGAGCGCTACGGGCAGGAAGCCGGGCGCACCGGGAGCGATGGCACGGAGCTTGCGGGCGGCGACGCCGAGGTCCTCGGGTCGGACGACGCCGTCGACGAACCCCACGGCGAAGTCCAGACCGGCGGGGTCGGCGAGCACCCCGGCGAGCTGTTTCGCCGAGCCGTCGACCGGGTAGGTCTCGGCTTCGGCGAGCCACTGTCGCACGAGCGCGACGGACTGGTCCGCGAGGGCGTCGTGGTCGGTGGCGGGGTGCTCGTGCAGGGTCGTCATGGGTTCAGTGTGGAGGGCCGCATGCTGAAGCGGAAGCAACGGTTCGTGATGAATACCGTTCAGCGGAGCTACAGTGTCAGCGTGCTCGATGTCCGCCGTCTCGTCCTGCTCCGTGAGCTCTCCATCCGGGGCACGATCGCCGCGGTCGCCGAGGCCGTGAACTTCACCCCGTCGGCGGTCTCGCAGCAGCTCAGCGCCCTGGAGCGCGAGGCCGGCGTGCCCCTGCTCCGGAAGGCCGGTCGGCGGCTGCAGCTCACCCCGCAGGCCGAGGTCCTGGTGCAGGCGGCCGGGCACGTGATGGACGTCCTCGAGCTGGCGCAGTCGCAGGTCGAGGAGACCATGCCGACCGTGCAGGGTCGGATTCGCGTCGCGGTGTTCCAGTCCGCGGCCCTCGCCCTCATGCCGAACGCCCTGCACGCCATGGCGACCGAGCACCCGGACGTCCGCATCGAGATGGTGCAGCGGGAGCCGGAGACAGCACTGCACGAGACCTGGGCCCGCGACTTCGACGTGGTCATCGCGGAGCAGTACCCCGCGCACGCGGCTCCGCACCTGCCGGGGCTGCACCGCGAGGACCTCACGACCGACGCCGTCCGGCTGGCCCTGCCCCCGATCGACACCGCCCTCGCTCCGGTGTCGTCGATCGAGGACGCCGAGGCACTCCCCTGGGTGATGGAGCCGCGCGGGACCGCGTCGCGGCACTTCGCCGAGCAGGTCTGCCGACGCTGGGGCTTCGAGCCGGACGTGCGCTACGAGACCGCCGACCTGCAGACGCAGATCCGCCTGGTGGAGTCCGGGAACGCCGTCAGCCTGATGCCCGACCTGATGTGGACCGGTCGCACGACGACGTGCCGGCTGGTCGAGCTGCCCGAGCACCCACGGCGGACGATCTTCACGGTGGTCCGGTCGGCCGGGTCGTCCTCCCCCGCGGTCCGCGCGCTCCGCCACGCCCTCGAACACGCGGCCGCCGCGGTGGGTGACGCCGGTACGGAGGTCGTGACCGATCCGTGACCTCCGACACGTCAGGACCGGTCGTCGTCGGACACTCCCTGGGTAGAGGACGCTGATCGAGCGTCCCACCCAGGCATCCGAGGGGGATCCCATGAACCAGTCCTGCAAGTACACGCTCCGCCGCAACGCGGCGATCGGAGCGGCCATCGCGATCGTCACCGCCTCGTCGGCGTTCGGCATCGGGGCGAGCGCCGCCTCCGCGGCCACCGACGAGACCGCCGCACCGAGCAGCACGACCACGTCCGCACCGCAGGACGCAACCACCGCGACCACCGACTCCGACACGCAGCAGGCCGCACCGGACGACGCGCCCGCCGACCCGGCGCCGGCCACCGACCCGGCACCCACCACCGAGACGGCGGCACCGGACGACACGCCGGCACCCACCCCGGCCGGGACCACCACGCCCACCGCGGACCCGGGGACGACGACCCCCGCCGCCGAACAGCCTGCTCCCGAGGCATCGACGCCCGTCACCTGGGCGGAGCCGTCGACCAAGGACGCGCCGATCGTCCTCACCGCGACCGCCGGTCAGCCGTTCTCGCACACCTTCACCGCCCAGGGCGGCGACGGCCCACTGGAGTACCTGTTCAACCCGCTGAACTTCTTCCCGAACAACGACGTCAACGGCTGGTCCTGGAACGAGCAGACCGGTGTCCTGAGCGCCACCCCGAAGAGCACGATCGACGGGCCCGCACTGTTCCTGGTCACCGCGACCGACCTGCACCAGACCGCCAAGCAGTACGTCCAGGTCGACATCGAGCCCGGCGCCCCGGTGGGTGTCACGTTCGGTGTCGACAGCTCGGACTCCGACGTCAGCTGGCAGGTCGACGCCGACGGGACGATCCGTGAGTACACGCCGGGCGGCACCGGTGCGACCGTGGTGTCGGAGGTCCCCGCCACCGTCGGCTCCTCGATGACCCTCGCGGGGCTGGCCGTCGATGCGCTGGGCAACCGCACCACCCCGGGCGACGGGTACCCGCGTTCGACCGTCACGAGCACCACCGCGTCCGACGGCGTGGTCTGGGACCCGAACTGGTCGGCGAACACGGTGACGTTCTCGGAGCCGGGCACCCGCACGCTGACGGTGTCCGAGGGCGGCGTCTCGACCTCGTTCACGGTCCGCGTCTCCGAAGCCCCCGCTGCCGTCGCCGGCATCGCCGTCGGGGTGCTCCCCGCGGACGAGACGTCCGGTGACCGTTGGGGCGTCGAGGGCGACGTGATCACCTACTACCCGGCGGACGGCGACGCGCAGCGTGTCGACGCGATCCCGGCCCGACAGGGTGACCGGGTGCAGATCCGTGCCCTGGCCGTGGACGCCGACGGGCAGCCGGTCGGTGACCACACCGACCTCACCTTCACGAGTGACGTGGCCAGCGACCGCATCGAGTACGACCCCGAGGCCGCGGCCACCTGGGTGACCTTCGACCACGCGTCGCCGCACACGATCACCGTGGCCTACGGGGACGTGACGAGCACCATCCGCTTCGAGGTGCAGCCAACCGCCACGACCGTGGTCTCGACCACCCGCACACCGACCGCGTCGGGCACCCTCGCGTACACCGGGGCCGACGAGTCCGGACCGCTCGCGTGGGCCCTCGGCCTCCTGGCGTCGGGCGCCGGCCTGCTCGTCTGGCGCGTGCGTCGCCGACTCGGCTGAGGCACGTCACGGCGACCGCCTGACGGACTGGAGGCGCGGAGCACGACCGCCCCGCGCCTCCCGTCCGTCGTCGCGCGATCCTGTGAGAAACCCCAGATCAGAGCGGGTAGTACCGAGATGAAACCGTGATCTCCGGCGGGACCGGAACGGGCCCGCGAACCGTAATGTCAGCACTGACGAGCGCACGACCACCGGGCGCTCGCAACCCGGACTCCCAGGGGGGAACCATGCACCAGTCCACCAAGCCGCCCGTCCGCCGCGCGGCGACGATCGGCATCGTCGTGGCGGCGACCGCCATCGGCTCGGTCATCGGCGTCGGCGCGTCCGCGACGGCGGCGACGCCGACGGAACCGACGACACCGACGAGCACCACCACGGCCACCGCGACGCCGAGCGCCAGCCCGACGACGGAGACGTCAGCGCCGACGCCCAGCGCCAGCCCGACGGCGAGCACCAGCCCGACGCCGAGCGCAAGCCCGACGCCGAGCGCGAGCCCAGCCGCGAAGGCCTCGGACAGTGCCAGCCCGGCGGCCGCACCGGGTGACGGCAGCGACCTCGCGTTCACCGAGCCGTCGACCCAGGCCGCCCCGCTCGCCCTCACCGCCACGGTCGGCACGCCGTTCAGCCACACCTTCACCACCACGGGCGGCGACGGCACCGTCGCGTACGCCATCCAGGACGCCCCGTCGGCGGACTACACGGTGAACGTCGAGACCGGCGAGCTGAGCGGTACCCCGACGACCGCCGGCACGTTCGACTTCGAGGTCGTCGCCCTCAGCGGCTCGACACAGGTGACCGAGTACGTCCGGCTGACCGTCTCGCCGTCGCCGGTCGTCTTCACCGAGCCGTCGACGAAGGCGAAGCCGCTCGCCCTCACCGCCACCGCCGGCGCGACGTTCACGCACACCTTCCGCACCACCGGCGGCACGGGGTCGCTGGCGTACGCGATCCAGGACGCGCCCTCGACCGACCTCACCGTCAACGTCGAGACCGGCGTGCTCACCAGCACGGTGACGACGGCGGGCACGTACGACTTCGAGGTCGTCGCTCTCCGCGGCACCGCGACCGCCACGGAGTACGTGCGCCTGACCGTCCTGCCGGCCGCACCCGTCGGGGTCCTCGCGATCGTCGACACCGGCACGCCCGGTGCGACGGTCTGGTCGGTCGCCCCCGGTGGCGTGATCAGCGCGTTCACCGGCGGCGGGGAGCCCCTCGGCACCGTGTCGTCGATCCGCGTCCAGCAGGGCGGCTCGCTCGAGGTCTCCGGCCTCGCCGTCGACCGGTTCGGCAACCCGACCGCGCCGGCATCCGTGGGCACCGGCTTCGGCGCGACGGTGACCAGCTCGGTGGCGTCCGACCAGGTCGTCACCGATCCCCGGGGCGACGCCTCGAAGGTGACGTTCCCGCACGCCTCGGACCACCGCCTCACCATCACCCAGGGTGGCGCCTCGACCACGTTCGTCGTCGCCGTCCGTCCGGTCGCCACGGCCGCGGTCGCGACCACGACGGGCGGCACCGGCAGCACGCTCGCCTACACCGGCGCCGACGAGACCACGCCGTTGGCGTGGGCCCTCGGCCTGCTCGCCGCGGGCGGCGGCCTGCTGGTCCACCGCCTGCGCCGCCGTCGCGCCTGAGACGCGACCGACGAACGGACGGGAGGCCCGGTGCCAGCTGGTAGCGGGCCTCCCGTCCGTCGTGCGGGAACCCCCAACCATGGTCACATTCTGATCAAGACGGTCGTGTCCGCGCGCGTCTACCAATACGATCCGAGCAAGCCGGGGATTCTCGGCGGATTCTTATGTTCCGGCACCCGACCGGACTGAACTCCTGGGGGAAGAAGTGCGCCGTAGCACCTCCACCGTCCGACGCGCGTGCGCCGTCGGCACCACCGTCGCGCTGATCGGTCTCACGACCGGTCTGGGCGTCATGACCGCCACCGCCGCCACGGCGGCCGAGCCGACCACGACGGTCACCAGCCCGGCGACGACCGGCACCGCTGACGGCACCACGCCGAGCGACTCCGCGACGGACGGCACCGGCACGCCCGCCGCCGACGCCGGTTCGACCGACGGCGCCCCTGCCGCGGGCGACACGACCGGTGACACCACCGGCGACGACGGCGCCCCGGCCGGCGACGGGACGGGTGCCACCGCTCCGAGCGGCGACGCGACCGCCCCGGCCGCCGAGCCGACGGCACCCGAGACCACGGCTCCGGCCGCCGAGACCCCGGCTCCGACCGCGACGCCCACCCCGGACGTCACCACGAAGGCCGCTGACGCGACCGTCACCATCGACGGTGCAGCCAAGGTCGGCACCCTCCTGAGCGCCGTCGTCACCGGCTTCGACGAGGACTCCACGTACAAGTACGTCTGGGCCGACCAGGACCGCAACGTCCTGTCGAAGACCGCGACCTACCGCATCGACCCCACCGACGTGCGCAAGACGATCACCGTCACGGTGACCGGCACCCTGCCCGACGCGACCGAGACGACCTCGGTGACCTCCGCTGCGACCGCGCCCGTCACCCAGGACCCCGCGTTCCTCGGCACCGACGGCAAGCCGACCACGGCCGGTGCCGACGCCGACCACCCGCTCGAACTGACCACCGCCGCCGGCGACGCGTTCTCGCACACCTTCCGCGCTCAGGGTTCGCCCGAGCCGACCTACAAGCTCGACTGGTTCTCGCAGGACGACGCGGAGTACGCCGAGGAGTACCCCGAGGAGGAGACCACCCCCGCGGACCAGCTCCCCGAAGGCCTGACCTTCGACGCGTCGACCGGTGAGCTCAGCGGCACCACGACCGACGCCTGGGACTGGGACTTCGCCGTCACCGCGACGAGCGGCACCGTCTCGGTCACGCAGTACGTCTCGCTCACCGTCGAGGCCGGCGCGCCGGTCGGCGTCCTGGTGTTCACGACCGACCGCGCAGGCCTGATCACCGACGACGAGACCGAAGACCGGACGACCTGGGTCGTCGAGCCCGACGGCACC
The DNA here is from genome assembly GCF_025642935.1 of Curtobacterium sp. RIT-PI-V. NCBI lineage: Bacteria > Bacillati > Actinomycetota > Actinomycetes > Micrococcales > Microbacteriaceae > Curtobacterium > Curtobacterium sp. RIT-PI-V. The sequence goes on along the minus strand of NZ_JANZKM010000035.1, from coordinate 13,183 downwards.
GTGCTCACCCTCACCGAGGACGACTTCGCCGTCGGTGGTCGCCCGACCATCAAGCAGGGTGGGACGCTCGTCGTCCAGGGCGGTCTCGTCGACCGCTGGGGCAACACGATCGGCGGGCTCGACGAGGACGCTCCGGCGGTCGCACCGACCGTCACGTCGGACGTCGCCAGTGACGTCATCACGCCGGACCCCGACTTCGGCGACTTCGGTCTCGTGAACGTCACGTTCCCGCACGCCTCGGTCCACAACCTGTCCGTCGCGCTCGGGTCCTTCAGCACCTCGTTCGCCGTCGAGGTCCAGCCGACCGCCGCCACCGTCGTCACCCCGACGACCCCGGTCGCTGCGGCCCCGGTCACCCCGACGAACCGTGGCGGCCAGCTCGCCTACACGGGTTCGGACGCCACCGGCGCCCTGCCCTGGGCCCTCGGCCTGCTCGTCGCCGGTGCCGGCCTGATCGGCGCCCGCACCCTGCGCCGTCGCCGCGCACAGCGCTGACGTACGACGAGCGCTGACGGTCCCCGTCGTCTCCCGTCCGTCGCGTGCCCGCGTGACGGACGGGAGGCCCGGCTCGGCCCCGCCTGCCCCCTCGCCGGGGCGGCGGGGCCGTTCCCGTCCCACCGTCGGTAGCGTGGGCACCATGCCCACGCTGCTGCACATCGACTCCTCGGCCGACCTCTCCCACTCCCGTTCGCGCGCGCTGACCGCCGCGTTCGCCGATGCCTGGCGCGCTCGCGGACCGGAGTACACCGTGGTCCGCCGCGACCTGCACGTCGACCAGCTCCCGCACCTCGAGACCTCGGCGCTGCACTGGGCGGCAGCGGACCGCACCGCCGACGAGTCCGTCGCTCCCGAGGCCGAGGCACTGCGCCAGGAGGTCATCGACGAGCTCCTCGCCGCCGACGTCGTGGTCGTCGGGTCGCCGCTGTACAACTACACGGTGCCGTCGACACTCAAGGCCTGGATCGACCGCATCCACGTCCCCGGGGTCCTGGCGGGCGACGTGCAGCCCCTGGCCGGCCGTCCGGTCGTGACCGTGGTCAGCCGCGGTGCGACCTACGACGCCGGCACCCCGACCGAGGACTGGGACCACGGCTCGCCGGTCCTGCACCTCATCCTCGGCACGGCGCTCGGCATGAAGCCCTACCCGATCACGGTCAGCGCCACCCTGGCCGACCGGCTGCCCGACCTCGCCCCGCTCGCCGAGCACGCGTCCGCCGAGTTCGCCGACGCGAAGACGACCATCGAGCGCCTGGCGTCGACCCTCGGCTGACGTCAGGACGCGAGCGGTCAGGCGGGGCGGACCTCGCCGGACCGGCCGAGCAGCGCCGCGTGGAACGCCGTCTGCGTCAGTGCACTCGCGAGCAGGAACCCGGACATCGACTCGATCCCGCCACTGAACGGCACGCGTGCGGCGACCTCGAACAGCGTGGGTCGGTCGAGCGCGTCGAGCGCCTCGGCGACGTGCCGCGACCGCTCCTCGCGGTGTCGAGCCAACGTCTGCGCGCGTGCGACGACGTCGGCGAACCGGTACTCGTGGCCCGGGCAGACCTCCATCCCCGCGTGCACGTCGAGTCGACCGAGCGACGCCAGGTAGTCGCCGAGCGGGTTCGTGTCGGTGCGCCCGCCGAGGCCGATCCCGGAGTTGATCCGTGGCAGCACGTGGTCGCCGGTGAACAGCAGCCCGTCCGCCTCGTCGACGAAGCACACGTGCCCGGCGGTGTGCCCGGGCGTCCAGAGCGTCCGGATGGTGCGCCCAGGGATCGGCAGCACGTCGCCGTCGGCCAGCAGCAGGTCGGCGTAGGGCGCCTCGCTCCGCCCGAGCCCGATCCGTCGCCCGCTCCCCCACGCAGCGACGACCCCGTCGTGCAGGTGCTGCGGCAGGCCCCACGTGGCGATGTCCGCGTCGTTCTGCACCGCGTCGGCGCGCTCACGGTCCAGCGCGGCGACCTCGAGCCCGTGCATCGCGACCCGCGCACCGGTCGCTCGACGGACCGCGGCGGCGGCACCGAGGTGGTCGGCGTGCAGGTGCGTCACGGCGACGAGGGACACGTCGTCGAGCGAGCGGCCGATCGCCGACAGTGCGGCGCGCACCTCGTCCAGACCGCCGTCGGCCGACCACCCAGGGTCGATCAGCGCGAGGGACCCGTCCGACCCCTCCACCACGTAGACCAGGGTCGCATCGGGCACCCCGAACCGGAACGGCACCGCGAAGGTCCAGATGCCCGGCCGGACCTGTTCGACGGGCGGCAGGACGCCGTCGCGGAGCGCGGCGGCCTGCACGGGGCTGATCGGTTCCGGAGTCGGCGCTGCCGACGGGGGCACGGTCGTCACCCGCACCACAGTACTGACGCGAGCCGACCTGCCCAGCGCACTCCGGGCCTCCCGGCCGCACTTCGTGAGCAGAAGACGTCGGGTCGTCTCGCCGGACCCGACCATTCCTGCTCACGAAGCGCGCAGCGCCGCCCACCGGAGCCCGAGTAGACACGACGCATGGAGATCGCACCGATGCTGGCCAAGGCCGTCGCCGACGTCCCGGAACCCGACAGCGTGACCGGCGGGCTGCGGTACGAACCGAAGTGGGACGGCTTCCGCGGCGTCGTGACGATCGACGGCGACGACGTCGAGATCGGCAGCCGCGGGGCGAAACCGCTCACGCGCTACTTCCCCGAACTCGTCGAGGCCTTCCGCGCGCAGTTCGGCGGCCGCGACCACCCGGTGGTGCTCGACGGCGAGGTGATCCTGCGCTCCGGCGAGCCCGGAGCCGAACGCCTCGACTGGGAGGCGCTGTCGCAGCGCATCCACCCGGCTGCCTCGCGGATCGCGAAGCTCAGTGCCGAAACGCCCGCGCAGTTCGTCGCGTTCGACCTGCTCGCGGCGGACGGCGACGAGCTGGTCGACCTGCCGTTCGACGAACGCCGCGACCGGCTGGAACACCTCGCGAGCGGCATGTCCGAGCCGCTGTTCGTCACGCGCACCACACTCGACGTCGACCAGGCCCGCGAGTGGCTCACCACCTTCGAGGGCGCCGGACTCGACGGTGTGGTCGCCAAGCGCCGTGCCAAGCCGTACGAACCGGGCAAGCGGACCATGCTCAAGATCAAGCACCACCGGACGGCCGACGTCGTCGCGATCGGGTACCGCGTTCACAAGAGCGGCTCGGGCGTCGGGTCGCTGCTCGTCGGGCTGTACGGCGACGACGGTGAGCTCCGCCAGGTCGGCGGCGTCTCCGCCTTCTCCGACGAGCGCCGACTCGCCCTGGTCGACGAGCTCGAGCCCGTCGTGCTCCGCGATGCGGACGGGAGGCCCGTCACCGGTGACGGGGAACGGTCGCGTTTCTCGTCGGGTCGCGACACGTCGTTCGTCCGGCTGGCGCCGGAGGTCGTGCTCGAGGTCCGGTACGACCAGATGGAGGGCGACCGGTTCCGGCACACGGTGCAGTTCGAACGGTGGCGTCCGGACCGCGACGCGGAGTCGTGCGGGTTCGACCAGCTCGAGGTGCCGTCGGCGTACGACCTGCGGGATGTCCTGTCCTGACGCGTGGTTGTCCGTTTTTCGTCGTCTTCCCGCTCATCGCAGGAAAGTAGTTAGCCGAACTAGCGAAACGCTGCCACGATGGTGATCAGCACCACGAGGCACCCATCCCGGGAGCCCCAGGACCGAAAGCGGATCGACATGAGCACCAGCACGCTTGTCCGCCACTCGCAGCGGAACCCCTTCACCGAGGTACGCGAGGCACGCCGCCAGCGCACCCTGCAGCTCAGTGCGGTCATCAGCGCCATCGCCGGCGTGACCGCCACCGCGCTCGCACTCGTCACGATCGGCCTGGGCTCGTGATCGTCGACGGCATCAGCGACGCGCACCGCGGCACCTGGTCGCGACTGACCCGCCTGCACACGGCGAGCGTCGGGCTGCCGATGCAGACGTCCCGCGTCGACGACCCCGACCGCTCGACGGACACGCTGCCCGCCGTCTGACGGTTCGCGTTGGTCCGGGTCAGGACTTCTTCGCTCGGGACGGTTGCACGCGCGGCGGCTCGCCCGGCATCTTCGGGAAGTCCGGCGGGAACGGCAGTTCACCCGCGCCGTTCTCCAGGTCGCGCTCCCACCACGCCAGCAACGGCGCGATGCTCGCCGGCTCGTCGTGCATCGCCTGCCACGGGTCGCCGATCGTCGCCAGGCGCTCGGGGACGGTCCGGATCGTGAACGTCGTCGGGTCCGCCGTCGGCAGCTCGTCCCACGTGATCGGCGTCGACACCGAGGCGTGCGCCAGTGCGCGCGGGCTGTAGGCACCGGCCATCGTGCGGTCGCGGTTCGCCTGGTTGTAGTCGACGAAGACCCGCTGGCCGCGCTCCTCCTTCCACCACGCCGTCGTGACCCGGTCGGGCATCCGCCGTTCGAGTTCTCGGGCGGCGGCGATCACTGCATGCCGGACGTCGAGGAACTCGTGCTCGGGGGCGATCGGGGCGAACACGTGCAGACCGCGGTTGCCGCTCGTCTTGATCCACGCCGTCAGACCCGCTTCGTCCAGGACCTTCCGGAGTTCCTGCGCCACGGGCACCGTGTCCGAGAAGTCCGTGCCGGGTTGCGGGTCGAGGTCGATGCGGAGCTGGTCCGGGTGATCGCTGTCCTCGGCGCGCGATGCCCACGGGTGGAAGACCACGGTGTTCATCTGCGCGGCCCACACCGCGACGGCCGGCTCGTCGATGACGAGCTGCGGGTGCTCCCGGCCGCTCGGGTACGTCACCATGACCGACCGCACGTAGTCCGGCGCACCCTTGGGCGGGTTCTTCGAGAAGAACTGCTCGCCGTCGACGCCGCCGGGGAACCGCTGCAGCGAGACGGGTCGGTCGCCGTTCGCGCGGACGAAGGCGTCGCCCACCGTCACCAGGTACTCGGCGAGGTCGGCCTTGGTGATCCCGGCGTCCGGCCAGAGCACCCGGGACGGGCTGCTGATCCGGACCTCGCGGTCTCCGTCCGGACCGGGAACCCGCACCGTCGTCGCTTCGCTCGCCATGCAGCGGAAGGTACTCGGTGCACGATGGACGGGTGAGCGCGTACCTCGGAGTGGACCTGGCGTGGGGGCTCGGCACCGCAAGCCGCGCGCCGAACGAGACCGGACTGATCGCGATGGAGCGCGACGGCACGATCACCGACGCCGGGTGGGCCCGCGGGGTCGACGACGTCACGGCCTGGATCACGGAGCACCTCGGGCCGCGATCGCTCATCGCCGTCGACGCGTCGCTAGTGGTGACGAACCCGACCGGCATCCGCGAATCCGAACGGCAGGTCGGGCAGCGCTACGGCCGGTGGAAGGTCGCGGCGAACCCGACGAACCAGGCCTCCGCGGCGAGCGCCGGCTCCCGCCTGCTCGACCGGCTCACCGCGCTCGGTGTCGGCTACGTGTCCGACACGGCCTCGATGCACGCCCGGAGCGGGCCGGCGGTGTTCGAGTGCTACCCGTACACGACCCTCGTCGGTGTCGAGGAGCTCGGGTACGACGTCGAGCGGCCCCGCTACAAGCGCCTGGACCTGAAGGTGCCGGCCGCCGAAGCCCGGGCACGCCGCGCCGAGGCGTTCGACGAGCTCGTCCGGCGCTTGCGTGAGACCCCGCTCGACCCGCCGTTGCAGCTCGACTCGCATCCGCTGACGGCGAGCCTCGCCGACCCGTCGGTGCTGCACGGGCCGACGCACAAGCACCGCGAGGACCTGCTCGACGGTGCCCTGTGTGCCTGGACGGCGGCGTTCTGGGAGCGTCACGGCGACCAGCGCGTGCAGATCCTGGGAGGCGATCCGGACCTCCCCACCGACCCGGTGGACGAGGCGGGCCGCCGGCCCGTCGTGGTGGCGCCCGCGCGCCCGTCGCAGCGGGGCGCGCGCGGCTAGGGTTGACCGGTGAGCACGACGAGCGAACCCCTGCACATCGGGCTGGTGTCGCTGCACACCTCCCCCGGAGACGAACCCGGCTCGGGCGAGGTCGGCGGCATGAACGTCGTCGTCCGGCACCAGGCCGAGGCGCTGGCCGATCGTGGCCACCACGTCGACATCATCACGCGGCGTTCGGCGCCGACGCAGCCGGACTCGGTCTCGCTCGTGCCGGGTGTGTGCCTGCGGTTCCTGTCGGCGGGTCCGGCCGAACCGGTGCCGAAGGGTGAGCACGACGCGTTCATCGAGCCGTTCCGCCACGAGCTCGAGCAGCTCGGGCCGTTCGACGTCCTGCACTCGCACCACTGGTTCTCCGGTGCCGCTGCCCTGCCGGTGGCCCGTGAGCGTGGCATCCCGCACGTGCAGTCGTTCCACTCGATCGCCGCCGACCCCGAGACGCCGTTGTCCGAGGGTGAGCGGCCCGAGTCCGCCGGCCGCATCACGGGCGAGCAGCAGCTGGCGCGTGGGTCCGATGCGGTCGTCGTGGTGTCCGAGGCCGAGGCGTCGACGGTCCGGACGCGGCTCGGCGGTGCCGACGCGCGGATCTGGATCGTGCCGCCCGGGGTCGACGGGTCGGTCTTCCGCCCGGCAGCCGCCGGTGCGCGCCGGGCCGCCACGCCCTACGTCGTCGCGGCGGCTCGCGTGCAGCCGTTGAAGGGGCTCGACCTGGCCATCGAGGCGATCGCCGGCATCAGCGAGGAGGCCCGTCCCACGTTGGTCATCGCCGGGGACGCATCGAGCGAGGCTGGTGACTACGTGGACGAACTGCGTCGGCTCGCCGCCGCGCGTGGCATCGCCGATCGCGTCACCTTCATCGGGCCGCAGTCGCGTGCCGACCTGGCGTTCCTGTTCCGTGGCGCGGCAGCCGTGCTGGTGCCGTCGCACTCCGAGACGTACGGCCTCGTGGCGCTGGAGGGCTCGGCGTCCGGGGTGCCGGTCGTGGCCGCGGCTGCCGGGGGGCTGCGTGAGGCCGTGGTCGACGGCGAGACGGGTGTCGTGCTCGAATCGCGCGAGCCGTCGGTGTGGGCTGCCGAGATCGAGCGGATCCTGACGGACTCCGGGTACGCGGCCGCACTGTCCTCGGCCGGGCGGGAGCACGCGGAGCGTCTGAGCTGGGAGCGATCGGCTTCGGGGCTCGAGGACGTGTACCGCCGGGTGCTCGGGCGCTCGTGAGCCGCTTCGACGCGTCGGGGTTCTGGGCGGCGCTCGACGCCGTGCCGGTGGAGGCGGACGCCGAGGCGCTCTACGACCTCGGTTCGGCCGAGGGGCGGCTCCGGCGGTCGAACCTGCAGCGGTACCTGGAGCAGTTCGGGCCGGCGGCGGACACCCTGCTCGTGGCGGAGGCGCCCGGGTGGCGCGGCATGACGAACACCGGCATCCCGTTCACGAGCATGCGCGAGCTCGAGACGGACCGGTTCGGGGCCGACTACCTGGTGCCGCCGGAGCCGACAGCCCCGTGGGAGGCCTCATCGCGCGTCGTACAGGCGGCACTCTCCGACTGGACCGGGCCGCTCCCCGTGGCGTGGGCGATCTTCCCGCACCACCCGTTCGTTGCACCGGACCGGCTGACGAACCGCACGCCCCGACCTGCCGAGGTGCGCTCGGGAGCACCCGTCGCCCTCGCACTGCTCGAGGCACTCGGTGGCGTCGACCAGGTCCGGGTCGTGGCCGTCGGTCGGAAGGCCCAGGGAGCGCTCGCGCTGGCCGGCATCGAGGCGATCGCCGTCCGGCACCCTGCGCAGGGCGGCGCGACGCAGTTCACGGAGCAGCTGCGAGCGCTGGACCGCTAGTCCGTGCCGGTTCGTCCGCTCAGGCTGAGCGGACCTCGACGCCCTTCGCGGCCAGGGCCTCGGCGACGTGGGCGGGCAGCGGCGCCGCTGCGTACACGGTGCGGAGCACCGGCAGGTCGAGGACGTCGTCCCAGTTCTGCGGGTCGAAGCGGTCGTCGGAGCCCTCCCACCCGGGGTGCACGTCCTGCAGCACCTCGAGGTCGGTGTCGACGGTGAGCTCTGTGACGAGCGACAGGTGCGACGGCAGGAGTTCCAGGTCGTCGTAGTACTCGCGGGCCCGGTCGTCCTGGCCGTCGACGTCGAGGTCCTCGTCCGTCTCGTCGGCGGTCTCCGGGTCGTAGGGGTCGAGGACGTCGAGGTCGTAGCAGAGGACGTCGAGCACCAGCAGCTTCGCGTTGAAGTCGGCGAACTCGACGGGCTCTTCGATGGTGTTCGACTCGTGGTCCATGGCCCGGAGAGTATCCGTCGCCGAGCGACCGTGTTGCGATCGCGAGAAACATTCCTGTGGGACTAGACAGCAAGGTGCCTCGCGCGCAAGGGTGACGCATGGCCACCACCAAGACGGACCGACCACAGCAGGAGCAGCCCGAGCTCCGCCGGGTCATCGGTCCCAAGCTCCTGCTGCTGTTCATCGTCGGCGACATCCTGGGAACGGGTGTCTACGCGCTCACCGGTCAGGTCGCGGCAGAGGTCGGAGGAGCAGCGTGGCTCCCCTTCCTCATCGCCTTCGCGGTCGCCCTGCTGACGGCGTTCTCGTACCTGGAGCTCGTGACGAAGTACCCGCAGACCGCGGGCGCTGCGCTCTACGTGCACAAGGCGTTCGGCGTCCACTTCATCACCTTCATCGTGACCTTCATCGTGATGTGTTCCGGCATCACCTCGGCGTCGACGGCGTCGCGGGCATTCGCCGCCAACCTCGGCGTCGGGTTCGGACTCGAGTTGCCGAACGTCGTCGTGATGCTCATCGCCATGGGCTTCATGCTCGCGGTGATGGCGATCAACTTCCGCGGGGTCAGCGAGAGCGTGAAGACGAACGTGGTCCTCACCCTGGTCGAGCTGTCCGGTCTCGTCATGGTGATCCTGATCGGCTTCTGGGCGATCGCGGGCGGCAACGCGGACTTCTCGCGCGTGGTGATGTTCGAGACCCCGGAGGACAAGACCCTGCTCATGTCGATCTCCACGGCGACGTCGCTGGCGTTCTTCGCGATGGTCGGATTCGAGGACTCGGTGAACATGGCCGAGGAGACCAAGGACCCCTCGCGCATCTTCCCGAAGGTGATGCTCACCGGCCTCGGCATCACGGCGGTGATCTACACACTCGTGTCGATCTGCGCCGTCGCCGTCGTGCCGATCGGTGAGCTCGCCGGCAACGAGACCCCGCTCGTGACCGTCGTGCAGACCGCCGCGCCGGACTTCCCGATCGCCGACCTGCTGCCGTTCATCTCGATGTTCGCCGTGGCGAACACCGCCCTGATCAACATGATGATGGCGTCGCGACTGCTGTACGGCATGAGCAAGCAGGGCGTGCTGCCGGGCTTCCTGGCCCGCATCTCCCCCGCCCGTCGCACCCCGTCGAGCGCGATCGTCTTCACCACCGCGATCTCCCTGCTGCTCATCGGCTGGGTCTCGCTCGACCCGGACTCCCCGATCGTGGTGGTCCTCGGTGGCACGACCTCGCTCCTGCTGCTCACGGTGTTCGCCGTCGTGAACCTGACGGTGCTCGTGCTCCGGCGCGACAAGGTCGACCACAAGCACTTCCGAGCCGGCGTGATCATCCCCGTCATCGGCATCATCACGTGTCTGTGGCTCGTGCTGCCGTTCTCGTCCGGACGTGACCCGCAGCAGTACCAGATCGCCGGTGCACTGCTGGCGCTGGGCGTGGTCCTCTGGCTCGTGACGTGGCTCACCCACGGCCGGAAGCAGGCCGAGAAGGCCCCGACCGGTCTGGTCACCGAACCGACGAAGGTGCAGCACCCGCCGCACGACCACCGCGACGTCTGACGGACGGACGGCGGGGCGGCAGTACGGCGCGACCCCCGATCGGGCGGGTGCGGTTCCCAGGCGGCGCCCGTACGCTCGTCGTGCTCCGCCTGCCCCGCCCCGTCCGTCGAGAGGTCCCGTCATGCGCCGTGTCGGCATCACGCTCGCGTCGGTGTTCGGCGCCGGCATCGTGGTCGTCGGCATCGGGGTGGTGGTCCTCGTCGTGATCGCGGTCAACTCGATCGCCGGCATCGCGAAGTCCAGCGGTGCCGACGCCACCCCCACGTGCCCGAAGGTCGCTTCGAAGACCGTCGGCGGCTTGGTCGTCCCCGCCGGCCCCATCGCGGGCTTCTGCCAGGACCGCCTGGTGAACGCCGCGTCGGTGATCCAAGCCGCGAAGGCAGTCGGCATCGGGCCGCACACCCAGGCCGTCGGGGTCATGACGGCGATCGGCGAGTCGAGCCTGGTGAACCTGGACCACGGCGACGCCGCGGGACCGGACAGCCGCGGCCTGTTCCAGCAGCGCGACAACGGCGCCTGGGGCACGTACGAGCAGCGGATGGACCCGTACACGGCGGCGTCGATGTTCTACGCGAAGCTCGTCAAGGTCCCCGGTTGGAAGACGATGACGCCGACGCAGATGGCGCACGCGGTGCAGATCAACTCGGACCCCGAGCACTACGCGAAGTCCTGGCCCGCGGCGAAGGCCGTCGTCGAGGGACTGACGGGCGAGACCGTGCCGGACACCGCCCCGCAGGGCTGACCGGTCACGAGACCGCCGGACCCGACGGTCACGAGACCGCCTGGCCCGACGATCACGCGACGTCCTGGTCCTGGTCGTGCTCGTCGAGTTCGACCATCGCGGCGCCGCCCTCGTGGACGATGACCTGCGCGCGCAGGCGGATCGCGTGCTCGTCGAGGGCGCAGGCGCACGCGTCGACCCACTCCCAGTCGACCGGGTGCACGCGGTCGACACCGGGCCGCTCCCACGCGAGGACGACGTCGACCGCGCCGAGCTGCCCGACGATCTCGGAGATCAACGACGCGAAGTCGCTGACGTGCTCGTCCGGCTGGTAGGGCAGATCCGCGATGGGCAACAGGAACGGGATCGACATCCCGAGCTCGTCGAGGAACACCACCCAGCACTGCCGGCGCACCGGGCGGTCGACCAGGGCGGCGACGAGTTGGACGACGTCGTCGTCGGTGCGGACAGGGGTTCGGATCAGGCGGTCGAGGGTGTCGGTGTCAGGCATGCCTCCAGCGTCGCGAACCCGACCCGCGCACCGACGGCCACCGTGCGCATCTGTGCACAACCTGGCCGCCGCAGTCACCTGTGGAGGACGACTTGAGGCCGCGAGCCGTCCGACTTCGGCGATCCCGACGCCCTCGCGGTCGCTGGACGGGCCTCCAAACCGAACCCGACCGGCTCGGCGAGGTTCCACGACATGCCGCACGCTGATCGCCGAGGTTCCAGACCTCGACGAACGGGGCGCCGACATGCCGAGATTTCGGAACCTCAGGACAACTCGGAACCTCGGGTCCACTCGGAACCTCGGGACGGCAGCGCCCCTAGATGCCGTGCGTCACCGAGCTCTCGATGAGCAGCAGCGCCGCGAAGAACACCGCGACGACGGCCGCGACCCCCACGAGCACGACCGGCCACGCCAGCCGACGCCGCACCAACCGCAGGATGCACACCACGATCGAAGCGACCAGCACCAGCGCGATCAGGATCGGCCCGACCGTCACGACCGAGTCACCGAGCCCCACGTTGCAGGTGTTCCCCGGGGCAGCGCACGACACGAACGCCAACGACATGAGCTTGATGCCCCACCCCGCTGCCAACGCTTCGAGCGTCAGCACCACGAGCAGGGCGATGGAGGCCACCATGTCCGCGACGCGGCGGCGCCCTGCCAAGGGGTGACGGGCCTCCCGTCCGAACCGCGCCGGAGCCGACCCGAGCGGATCGAGACGCGCACCCGGAACCGACTCCGGACCCGAGCCGGGCACCGAACCGGCGTCAGCCGGACCGGACGACCGGGCGGGCGCGTCCATCAGGACCGCCGGCCGCGCGTGGACCAGAGGGCCACGGCGATGAGCAGCGGCTGCCCGAACAGACGCGCGACCCGCTTCTCGTCGGTGTCCAGGCCGAACGCGTCGCGACGGTTGACCCACTGCGACAGGTTGCCCGGGAAGATCACCGTGAAGAACAGTGCAGCGACGGAACCGACGAAGCGCCGGGCCGGCTTCGGCGCGAGCACGAGCGCCGAACCGAGGGTGATCTCCGCGACACCCGACGCCAGCACGGTCGTGTCCTCGGAGAGCGGCACGAACTCCGGAACCTGCGCCGTGAACTCCTTGCGCGCGAAGGTGAGGTGACTCGTGCCGGCGAACACGAGCGCCAGGCCGAGCAGGACGCGGAGGAAGGAACGCATGCCTCCATCGTGCCTGCTCCCGGGCGACGGCGCTCGCACGTGTACGGAACCCGACCGGCTCGCTACATTCAGACGTATGGGAGCACCCTCTCGGGACCACGAGCCGCCAGCGGCCCCCGCGACCTTCGCCGTGCTGCTCGGCCCGGTCGCGTTCTACCTCGGCATCATCGTGCCGGCCCAGGGCACGGTCCGGCACGTCCTGCTCGGTGCTGCGTTCGGCATCGTCTGCGTGCTGAGCGGCTGGCGGGCGATCGCCATCGCCGGTCGCCGTCGCCGCGCGGTGCAGGTCTGGGCGTGGATCGGCATCGTAGTCGGCGCCGCCGGGCTGGTCATGATCGTCTGGCAGCTGCTCGTCATCGCGACCGCCGGCGCGTTCCCGCCGCCGTTCTGGTCGCCCTACGCGAACCGCTGACGCGGTCGACCGGGAGGCCCGTGCCGGCCCCGCGCTGCCCGTCGCGCCCCGGGGTGGTCGCGCCGCAGAGCGCGGGCCCCAGCTCCGCGGGCCGGGTCACCAACCGAGCGTGCCCGGTGCGCCCTTGAACGGTCCGACGACGTCCGACGTGATCCAACCGCCGTAGAAGTCGCCGTCCTGCGACTGCACGACCTCGCCGCCGACCTCGCACGAGTCCATCGCCGACGGGTAGATCGCGACGCGGTCCCGGAGCGACTCGTACCCCGGCTTGGGCGTCGGGTAGTTCCACGCGGCGCGGCTCGCGACGGTGCCGTCCCCGCCGACCACGTCGAAGTACCGCGCCCGGCCCTTGAACTCGCACATGCTCGACCCCTGGGCGGGGCGGAGGTCGAGGTCGGCCATCGGCAGGTAGTACACCGGCGGGTGCGAGGTCTCGAGGACCCGCACGGCATCGGTCGTGTCGGCCACGACGGTGCCGCCGAACCGGACGACGACGCGGGCGGTGACAGGCTCGACGGCCGGTGGGCGGGGGTAGTCCCAGACCGATTCCTGTCCGGGGCCGGGTTCGATCCGTGTGGGATGACGCATGCGGTCCTGTCTACGCCGCACAGCTGCGGTCGGGCTGTCGGGCGGGCGGCTGGCGGG
>NZ_JANZKM010000034.1:0-32107 GCF_025642935.1 Curtobacterium sp. RIT-PI-V | reverse complement strand
CGGCCTGCTGAACAAGACCTTCGGCACCGACGCCGTCAAGCGCGGCCTCCTCGTCGGCACCGCCACCATCACCGCACAGATCAAGTAACACCCGCACCACACGTGCAGGGCCGCCCCGGGCAACCGGGACGGCCCTGCACCACGTTCAGCAACACCCGCCTACCATCGAGCAGATGCCCGCTCCCCGCTCGACCGTGACCGACGACCAACCGGGGCCCGACGACTTCATCCGTGTCCGCGGCGCCCGTGAGCACAACCTGCAGGACGTCGACGTGGACATCCCGCGCAACCGCATCGTCGCCTTCACCGGCGTCTCCGGCTCCGGCAAGTCCTCGCTCGCGTTCGGCACGGTGTTCGCCGAGGCGCAGCGCCGCTTCCTCGAGTCCGTCGCTCCCTACGCCCGACGGCTCATCGCGCAGGGCTCGACGCCGCACGTCGACTCGATCACCGGGTTGCCGCCCGCTGTGGCCCTGCAGCAGCGCCGCGGTGCTCCGAGCAGCCGTTCGACCGTCGGCACGTTGACGACCCTGTCGAACTCGATGCGCATGCTGTTCTCCCGCGCCGGCACCTACCCGTCCGGGGCCGACCGGCTCGAGTCCGACTCGTTCTCGCCGAACACCGTGGCCGGGGCCTGCCCGCGGTGCCACGGACTCGGCATCGCCCACGAGGTCACCGAGGCCTCGGCCGTGCACGACCCGTCGTTGAGCATCCGCGACGGCGCGATCACGGCGTGGCCCGGGGCGTGGCAGGGCAAGAACCTGCGCGACGTCACCGCGGTGCTCGGCTACGACATCGACGTGCCGTGGCGTGAGCTCTCCCGACAGGACCGCGACTGGTTGCTGTTCACCGAGGAGCAGCCCGTCGTCCAGGTCCACCCCAAGCGCGACCGCGTCGCGAAGCCGTACAAGGGACGGTTCTGGAGCGCACGCCAGTTCGTGATGCACACCCTCGCCGACTCGCAGAGCGAGACGCAGCGGACCAAGGTGCTGCAGTTCGTCGAGTCCGGTCCGTGCGGCCTCTGCGGCGGGACCGGACTGACCCGGGCAGCCCTGGCGGTCACCGTCGGCGGCCACTCGATCGCCGACCTGAACGGCCTGCCGCTCACGGCGCTGGCCGACGTCCTGCGCCCGATCGCGACCCTGACCGACGCGGCCGCAGCGACCTCGCGTGCGTCGTCCGGTGAGCACACCGAGGTCGCCGTCGCGATCTCCCGCGACCTGCTCACCCGGGTCGAGGTGCTCGTCGGCCTGGGCCTCGGGTACCTCGCGCTCGACCGGGCCACCCCGACGCTCTCCCCCGGCGAGACGCAGCGCCTGCGCATCGCGACACAACTGCGCTCCGGCCTGTTCGGTGTCGTCTACGTGCTCGACGAACCGAGCGCCGGCCTGCACCCCGCCGACGCCGAGTCCTTGGTCGAGGTCCTCGACGACCTGCGCGCCGGCGGCAACAGCGTCTTCGTCGTCGAGCACGACATGAGCATCGTGCGGCGCGCCGACTGGATCGTCGACGTCGGCCCGGGCGCCGGGTCCGGCGGCGGCACCGTCCTGTACAGCGGCCCCGTCGACGGTCTCGCCGACGTCGAGGCATCGGTCACCCGACGCTTCCTGCACCCGGGCGACCGGAGCGACGGCGAGCGCACCGTCCGGTCCCCCGTCGGGACCCTCGAGCTGCGCGACCTCACGCTGCACAACCTGCATGGTCTCGACGTCGACCTACCGCTCGGGGTGCTCACCGCGGTCACCGGCGTGAGTGGCTCCGGCAAGTCGTCGCTCGTCGGCGGGGTCCTGCCCGGCGTCGCGACGTCGCACCCGCTCGTCGACCGTGTCGTGCAGGTCGACCAGAAGCCGATCGGCCGAACCCCGCGTTCGAACCTCGCCACCTACACCGGGCTCTTCGACGCCGTGCGTGCCGCGTTCGCCGCGACCGACGACGCGAAGGCCCGCGGCTGGACCGCCAGCCGTTTCTCGTTCAACGTGGCCGGCGGTCGGTGCGAGGTGTGCCAGGGCGAGGGCTCGGTGTCGGTCGAGCTCCTGTTCCTGCCGGGCAGCTGGGCGCCCTGCCCGGAGTGCCACGGTGCGCGATACAACGACGAGACGCTCGAGGTGCAGTGGGACGGGGCGTCGATCGCCGACGTCCTGAGCATGACCGTCGACCAGGCGGCGCCCTTCCTGGCGTCGCTGCCGGCAGCCGCCCGCGGGCTCGAGGCCCTGCGCCAGGTCGGCCTCGGCTACCTGCGACTCGGACAGCCCGCACCGGAGCTGTCCGGCGGCGAGGCCCAGCGCATCAAGCTCGCGACCGAGCTGCAACGCGCGCGCACCGGGCACACGCTCTACCTGCTCGACGAACCGACGACGGGCCTGCACCCTGCCGACGTCGAGCTGCTGACCGCACAGCTCGCACGCCTCACCGACGCCGGCAACACCGTCGTCGTGGTCGAGCACGCCATGGACGTCGTCGCGAGTGCGGACCACGTCATCGACATGGGACCCTCCGGCGGCGAGGACGGCGGCCGCGTCGTCGCGACCGGCACCCCCGCCGAGGTCGCGGCGTCCACCGAGAGCCGGACCGCACCGTACCTGCGGGAACAGCTCGGGCGCTGATCGCACCCACCCGCGGACGGGAGGCCCGTGGCGGGCGGGCACCGCGCCTCCCGTCCGCCGGTGCGTGCGCATGTTCCGACGTTCCACGCGTCGATCAACCGGTGCTGTGTCGCACGATGCACACGCATCCGGTGCGTGCGCATGTTCCGACGTTCCACGCGTCGATCACGTGGTGGATCGGCGCACGGTGCGCACGCATGCACGCGCACGCGCACGCACCCGCACGCACGCACACGCACGCACGCAGCAGCGCCCGCCGGGACGGATCCCGGCGGGCGCTGCTGGTGGTGCGGACTAGGCCCGACGGAAGCGGCGGGCGATGGTGAGCCCGACGCCCGCGAGCATCAGCAGGATCGCGAAGGCGATCACCGGGGCCGGGTCGCTGCCCGTGTAGGCGAGCGTCCCGTTCGGGCCGGTGCCGCCGGCGCCACCGGAGCCGGCGGTCGCGAGACGGACGGTGAACGTCACCGGGTCGGACGCCGCCGAGGTGCCGTCAGCGCCGGTCTGGGTGGCGGTGATGGTCACCGTTCCCGGACCGAAGCCGACGATCGGGGTGCACTTCCAGGTGCCGTCGGCCGCGACGACCGCGGTGCAGACGATGACCGTGCCGACGGTGACCGTGACGGTCGCGCCGGGCTGGCCGGTGCCGGTGATCGGCGGGTTGGGCGTCGTGACGGTGCCACCGTCCGTCGGCGAGGTGATCACCGGCGGCGGGGTCGTCGTGGTCGACGCGGGGTTGTAGGTGTAGACGAGCGGGTCGGAGGTGCCACCCGGGGTCGTCACCGTGACCTCGACGTCACCGGCAGCGTGCGCCGGGGTCGTGAAGGTGAGCGTTGTGCCGTCGTCCGACACGCTGTCCGGCGTGATCGGGTCGGAGCCGTCCACCGAGACCGTGGAGTCGTCGGTGAAGCCGGTACCCGTGACGGTCACGACGGTGCCACCCGCGGCCGGACCGTTGTCCGGGTCCAGCGCGGAGATGGTCGGGACCACGGCCGGGGCCGGGTTGTACGTGTACGGCAGCGGCGCCGAGGTGCCGGAGCCGTTGGTGACGGTCACGGGGACCGCACCGGCGGTGTGCGCCGGCGTCGCGAACGTCAGCTCGGTGCCGTCGTCCGACACGCTGTCCGGGGTGATCGGGTCGGAACCGTCCACCGAGACCGTCGAGTCGTCGGTGAAGCCCGTGCCGGAGACCGTGACGACCGTGCCACCGGTGACCGGACCGTTGTCGGGGTCGAGCGCCGTGAGCGTGGGCACCGCTGCGGGTGCCGGGTTGTATGTGTAGTCGAGCGGGTCCGAGGTGCCGGCAGGCGTGGTGACCGTGACGTCGACCGTCCCGGCGTCGTGCGCCGGCGTGGTGAACGTCAGCTCGGTGCCGTCGTCCGAGACGGAGTCCGCCGCGATCGGGTCGGAACCGTCGACCGACACCGTGGCGTCGTCCGTGAACCCGGTGCCCGTGACGGTGACGACCGTGCCACCGGCGACCGGCCCGTTGTCGGGGTCGAGCGCGGTGATCGTCGGGACCGCGAGCGGACCGGCGTTCGGGCCGACCGCAGCCGAGGCGAGGTTGACGACGGCGGTGCCGGCGGCCGGCACCAGTGCGACGCGCAGGGCACGCTGGGTGAAGACACCGTCGGCGCTGGTCTCCTGCACGTTGGCCTGCAGCGACACGACGGTCGTCAGGGCGTCGGCGAGCGGCGTGATCACCGTGTCACCGAGGCCGGCGACGACCTGGTTGATCGGGGCGACGACCTGTGCGATGACGGGGTTCACGACGTCGAGCAGCTGACCGACCGGCAGCGGGATCCCCGCCACCGTGACGGTGAGCCCGCGGAGCGACTGCGTGAGCTGGGTCACGACCCCCTGCAGCGCGGTGGTGACCGCCGGCAGGAGCTGGGTCGTGAGGGCCTCCGTGATGTACGGCAGCAGCTCGGTGTTCGCCGGCAGGTTGTTGATGTCCAGGCCGGCGTTCGTCAGCACTGCGGCGACGTCGACCGTGATCGCACCGGTCTGCAGGTTCGCCGTGATCGAGCCGTCGGCGCTGGTGACGTCGCCGGTGGCCGAGTCGAGCACCGTGACGAGGTCGGGCAGGCCCTGGACCTGGACGAGCGGGCCGAGCGCGTTCAGGGTGTCCTCGACGCCGTCGACCGTCGGCTGGAGCGTGCCGAGCGTGGTGCGGAGGCCGGACACCGTGGTGCCGAGCGCAGGGCTCGTCAGCGACAGGTCGAGTCCGGCGATGCCGTAGTCGCCCGTCTGCGCACCGTCCGGACCGGCTGCCTGGGCAGCGGTGGCCGAGACGGCGCCGACCTCGAGCTGGGCGTTCGCGAGTGCGCCCGCCAGGTCGGCCCCGATGAGTCCGGACAGGTCGAGCGTGGCGTTGGACTGCGGGACGCCGTCCTGCCCGCCGACGCCGATCCCGCCGGTGTTCGTCACCGCGCCGGACGCGGCGACGGAGCTGCCGTCGGCGTCGGCGGCGGCGTACTGGTTGACGACACCGAGGGTGAGGATGCCGTTGTTCCCGAGCAGGTTGAGGCCCCCGCCCAGGTTGACGTTGACCGCGTTGAGCGCGGTGACGTCGAGCGGGTGGACGTCGGTGTCCGTGGCCCCACCGGTGTTGACCGCGTCCGCCGGGGTCACGGTGAGGATGTCGTCGAGGTTCAATCCGAGCGCGGAGCCGCTGAGGAAGCGCCCCTGCCCGGTCGACGCGACGGGCGCTGCCGTCGCGGGGGCGGCGGCGAGGATGCTGCCGCCGGCGCCGAGGAGGGCGGCGGTGACGATCGCGACGCCCTTGCTCCGGCCTGACCATCGGGTGGAAGTGGACGCCCCTGGGTCTTTCTGGGCGCGCTCGAGTACTCCAAGCCTCATGTGGCTTCGCTCCTGATCCTGGTGCTGGTCCGGCAGTTGGTGATGCTGCCTGCAGCTGTGGTGTGGTTCCGACGAGCGTAACCCTGAACGGGTGCACAAGACCATCACCCCCGAACGGGGGCCTGCGCTCCGCGGATGCGGAACGCAGGCGCACGACGTGCGTCAGATCTCGACGTCGCTGCCCATCGTCACGGTCCGCTGCGCGGGGAGACCGAAGCGTGCTGCGGGGTCGGCGGCGTTGTGGGCGAGTCCGACGAAGAGCTTCTTCCGCCAGGCCACCATCCCCCGGTTGCCGGGCGTCGGACGGAGGGCTCCGCGGGAGATGAAGTAGGACGCCCGGAGCACTTCCTCCGGGTCGATGTCCAGGACCTCGGCCAGGCAGGCGGCGTGCAGGGCCTTCGGCAGGTCCTGGTCGTCCGAGAACCCGAACTTCACCGTGATGTGGTCGATGCCGTCGTCCTCGTAGCCGAGGTCGTCGCGGAAGAACGCCTTCGCGTGCGGGACGTGCGGCACGTTGGCGGTGAGCACCGAGACGATCAGGACGGTCCGGTGCACCACGTGGTTGTGCTCGACGTTGGCCCGGAGCGCCAGCGGCGTCGTCTCCTTGTTCGGGTGCGGGAAGACCGCCACCCCGGGCACCCGCGGGATGTGCTCCTGGTTGATGCGGTCGATGAACTCGGCGAGCGACCCCTCGCGTTCCTTGCGTTCCTCCTGCACGAGCGCCCGGCCACGGCGCCACGTCGTCATCACGGTGATCACGGCCAGGGCGATGAGGAGCGGCACCCAACCGCCGTGGATGATCTTCGACAGGTTGCCGGCGAGGAAGGTCAGCTCGAGCCCGCCGAACGCCACCGCCGCGACGACGAGCTTCCAGGTCGCCCACTTCCACAGCGGGCGGACGACGAGCAGGAGCAGGAGCGTGTCGACGACCAGGGCTCCGGTGACGGACACCCCGTACGCGGTCGCCAGGTTCGCCGACGACCGGAACGCGAGCATGATCGCGAGCACGCCGATGAACAGCAGCAGGTTCACCGCGGGCAGGTAGATCTGCCCACTCTCCCGCCGCGACGTCTGCCGGATCGTGAGCGGCGGCAGCAGCCCGAGCTGGACCGCCTGGCGGGTGAGCGAGAACGCCCCGGAGATGACGGCCTGGCTCGCGATCACCGTCGCGAGCGTCGCCAGCACCACCACGGGCAGCCGCAACGCGTCCGGGAACAGCAGGAAGAACGGGTCCTTCGCCGCCGACGGGTCACGCAGCACCAGCGACGCCTGCCCGAGGTAGTTGAGGACGAGCGCCGGGAACACCACGAAGAACCACGCCTTCAGGATCGGCGACCGTCCGAAGTGCCCCATGTCGGCGTAGAGCGCCTCGGCACCGGTGATGACGAGCACCACGGCCCCCATCGCCACGAACGTGATGTACGGGTGCGCGAAGGCGAACGAGATCGCCCACGTCGGCGAGAGCCCCTGCAGGACGCCGGGGTGCTCGAGGATGTGCGGGACGCCGGCGGCGGCGATCACGACGAACCAGAGCAGCATCACCGGGCCGAACAGGTTGCCGACCTTGCCGGTGCCGAAGCGCTGCACCGCGAAGAGCACGACCAGGATGACCGCGGCGATCGGCACGATCAGGTGTTCGACGGACGGCGCTGCGGTGCCGAGCCCCTCGACCGCGGACAGCACCGACACGGCCGGGGTGATCACGGAGTCGCCGTAGAAGAGCGAGACCCCGACGATGCCGATCACCAGGAAGATCACCGCGCCACCGCGACGCTTCGCGTAGAGCCGGCGGGCCAGGGCAGCGAGCGCCATCACGCCGCCCTCGCCGTCGTTGTCGGCGCGCATCAGGATCAGGACGTACTTGATCGAGACGATGATCGTGATGCTCCAGAACATCATCGAGATGACGCCGTAGACGTCTTCCTGGTTGGCCTTCACCAGGCCGTCGTCGATCGTGAACACCGTGCGCAGGGCGTAGAGCGGACTCGTCCCGATGTCGCCGAACACGACGCCGAGTGCGGCGAGCGCCAGGACGGCGACGCCCTTGCGCGGGCCGTGGCCGCCGTCGTCGGTGGCCTCGGTCGTGGGGGTGGTGTGGTCCGTCGGCTTCGACGGTTCCGTCGGGGTCTCGGAGCGGGTATCGGTCACGCTCGGCACTTCCGTCTCCGGCCGTCCGGGCGACGGCCGCCGCTCATCATCGCACCGTGCGCGGGATGCGCTCGCAGGTGGCGCACATGCGTGCGCACCGCGGCTCTCGACGTGCGCTGCGATCCCGAATCCGCGAAAGCGACAGCGTGCCGCGAACAGTTCGCGGAGATCTGTCGCGATGCCGGACCGGACGGTGCCCCGTGCCGCAGGATCGTCGCTTTCGCGGGCAGCACCGGTTCTCGACGTGCGCACCGGGCGGACGGGAGGCACGGGGCGGGCCCGCACCGCGCCTCCCGTCCGACGGCGGCCCGGGTCTCAGGGCCGCAGGCCGCGCACGAGGTCGTGGACCACGCGGGCGGCGCGCGTCGCGGCACCGTCCAGGTGCTCGCGGAACTCGGCACCGTCGGGGGCGCAGAGGTCGCTGATGCAGCGGACCGACACGAACGGCATGTCGTGGACGTGGGCGAACTGGGCGATGGCGGCCGACTCCATGTCGACGGCGGCCACGTCGGGGAAGGCGCCGCGGAGCGTCCGGGCGCGCCCCTCGGTGACGAAGACCTCGCTCGAGCCGATCGTCGCCGAGCGCAGCGGCCAGGCGATGTCGGCGGCCATCGCCAGCTCGACCAGTCGGGCGTCCGGGGCGTACCCGGTCGGCATGCCGGGGACCTGGCCGAGCGCGTAGCCGAACGCGGTGGCGTCCGCGTTGAGGTTGACGTACCGGTCGCCGACGATCACGTCCCCGATCGCGATGCCGTGCATGAGGCCGCCGGCGGTCCCGACGCTGATCACGGGGATGCCGGGTCCGAAGTCGTGGAAGCCGTGTGCGACCGCGGCCGTGGCGTTCGTGAAGCCGATGCCGCTGCGGCGGACGGCCACGGTGGCGCCGCCGATGTCGAGCAGCTGGTGCGGGTCGTGGCCGCCGACCGGGCCGTCGAGGATCGGGACCCCGCCGAACAGGTCGGCGAAGGCGGAGACCTCTTCGCTCATGGCCGCGATGATGATCGCGACGGGCGTCTGTTCCTGCACTGATCGATCCTCGCACGGCGGGGACGCGACGGCTGCCAGCGACGGCTGCCAGCGACGGCCGCCGGCTACCGCTGCCGGGCGAGCTCCTCGGCGACGAACGCGGCCATCGCGTCGGCGCCGAAGTGGTCGTCGGCGGTGATCGTGACCACGGTGTCGCCGTCGGGGTGGTCGTCGAACAGCAGCATCTGCCCGTACGCGCCGTGCAGCCGCCACAGCTGCCCCGGACCGCCCCAGCCGGCCATCGCGTAGCGCTGGTAGCCGGGTCCGGTCCCCTCACGCTCGACCCAGTCGGAGTGCATCGCGTCGCACCAGCGGGCGCTGACGATGCGCTGCCCGTCGACCACGCCGCCGTCGCGGATGAGCCGACCGAGGCGCGCGAGCTCCTCGGTGCGGAGCGCCAGGCCCTCACCGGCGGCGACGTACCCGTTCGGGCAGCGCAGCCATTCCACGTCCTCGATGCCGAGCGGGTCGAACAGCCGTCGGGACACGAACGCGCCGACGTCGCCGACGCGGGTCTCGAGCACGCGCATGGCGGTGTAGGTGCTGACGTTGGCGTACTGGAACACGCGACCCCGCGAGGGCCGTCGCAGGAACTCGGCCGCCAGGTCCGGCCAGTCGGTCAGCTCGGTCGCCGACCAGGGCATGTCGATCCCGCTCGTCATCGTGAGCAGGTGTCGGAGGGTGACGTGTTCGACGCCGTCCCCGAACTCGGACCCGGGCAGCGATGCGGCGATCGGTTCGTCGACGTCCACCAGGCCCTCGTCGGCGGCGATCCCGGTGGCGAGGACGCAGACGCCCTTGGCCGCGGAGTGGATCTCCTCGCGCACGTCGGGCGTCCAGCGGTGCTCGGCGATGTCGTCGTCGGCAGTCCGGACGTGCAGGCCGTGGGCGCCGAAGCCGGTCGCGTCCACGTACCGGACGATCGCGTCGAGGATGCTGGTCGCGGTGGTCACACGCCATCCTCTCGCGTGCAGCAGACTGCGTGCCCTGAACGGGACCGGACAGCCGACGGGAGGCACGTGGCGGGTCCGCCACGGGCCTCCCGTCCGATGACCCGGCGCTACTGCGATCGCAGTACGTGCGCAGGTCGCCGTCTTGGTCAGATGGTTCCGTCCCGAGCCGCCCGTGCTCGTGACGTGAGGAGCACCGTGCGCACCGTCGTCGTCACCGGCCCCGGATCCGTCGAGATCCGCGACGAGCCCGTCCCCGAGGTCGGCCCTGCCGACGTCCTGATCGCCGTCAAGGCGTGCGGGGTCTGCGGCTCCGACGCCTTCTACGCCGCGCGCGGCGGCATCCCGCCGCGCGAGGGGCACACGCCCCTCGGACACGAGGTCGCCGGAGAGGTGGCCGCCGTCGGCGACGCGGTCGAGGGCATCGCCGTCGGCGACCACGTGGTGGTGAACCCGATGGGCGACCCACGCGGGATCATCGGCAACGGCGGCCCCACCGGCGGGCTCTCCGAGTTCCTGCTCGTCGAGCAGGCCGTGCTCGGCACCAGCATCGCCCTGGTCCCGCAGGACCTGCCCTGGCAGGTGGCCGCGCTCAACGAACCGATGGCGGTCGCCCTGCACGCCGTGAACCGGACCGCACCGCAACCGGGCGACACGGTCGTCGTGTTCGGTGCCGGCCCGATCGGGCTGGGTGCCGTGATCAGCTACAAGGCGCTCGGCGTCGGGCACGTGGTCGTCGTCGACGTGATCGCGTCGCGGCTCGAGAAGGCCCTGCTCGTCGGAGCCGATGCCGTCGTGAACTCGGCGGACGAGCCGCTCGACGAGCGCCTGATCGCCCTGCACGGCGAAGCACGGGACGGCGTGGGGCACGGCGGGAAGTCCGGCACCGACGTCTGGCTCGACGCCGCCGGGGTCCCCGCCACCGTGCAGACGGCGCTGCGCCTGGCGAAGCACCGCGCGACGATCGGCGTCGTGGCCGTGCACAAGCGGCCCGTGGAGGTCGACTTCGGTGACCTGCTGGCCGTCGAGCCGACGATCGTGACCGCGATGGGGTACCCGACCGAGATCTTCGACGTCACCGAGCACATCATCGCGAACCCCGAGGCGTACGCGCAGATCGTCAGCGACGTCTTCCCGGCGAGCGACGTGCTCGAGGCTCTCCGGGTGGCTGCGACCCCTGGTGCGGCCGACAAGGTCGTCGTCACGTTCGACTGATGCCGGTGACCAGGAAGGTCGCCGTGCAGTACGCCGTCACGGTGTGGCGGGATCGGCCGCGCCGCGGGCTCGTGCTCGCCGTGCTGTCGGTGCCGAGCAGCCTCGTGATGGCGGGGTGGAAGGTCGTCCTGTTCTGCGCGGCTCCCTCGTTGTTCCTCGCCGCGACCGTGGTCTTCACGCTCGGGGTCGCGGCCGCGAAGGTCTGGGCCGTTCGTCGGCACCGGCTGTCGTTCGCGTTCGATGCGGCGAACGGCGACCGGATGCGGTTCCGGCAGGCCGGACACCGGTGGATCGGGGGTGCGGTGACCGCGATGTCGGTCGTGTTCGTCGGGTGCAGCGTGCCGATGCTCGTCGGGCGGGCGCACCCCGTGCACTACGACCAGTGGGTGGCGATCGTCATCGCGGCGGCGACGTTCGCGGAGCTGGGCATCGGGGTCTGGGGTGCGGTGACCGCGCGCAAGGACGGGGAGCCGCTCGTCGAGGCGACGAAGCTCGTGAACATCGCCGCCGCGGTGGTCCTGCTCGTGCTGACCCAGTCGGCACTGCTCTCGTTCGCGGGCAGCGCCGAGGACGCTGCTGCGTCCACGGGTGCGAGCGGGGTGTTCCTCGGCGGCGTGGCCGCGGTGATCGGGCTCGCGATGGCGCTGCGACGGTTCCCGGAAGCGACGGCGCCTCGGCCGGCGTCGGCCTCAGTCGACCAGGCCGGCCTGGAACGCGAACGCCACGAGTTGGGCGCGGTCGCGGGCGTCGACCTTCGCCATGGCCCGGTTCACGTGGGTCTTGACCGTGAGCGGTGAGAGGAACAGCTCGGCGCTGATGGCGTCGATGCCCTGACCTCGGCTGACCATCACCACGACGTCGCGCTCGCGAGCGGTGAGCGCTTCGAAGCGCCGGGTCATCTCCGGATCGACGGACGATGCGGGCGTGCGGGCGACCTGTCCGATGAGCGCCGCTGCGGCCGCCGCGGACAGGGCGCCCCCGCCGGCTGCGACCTCCTCGATCGCCGCCACGAGCTCCGCCGGACCCGCGGCCTTGCTGAGGAACCCGTTCGCCCCGGCACGCAGCGCCGCGAAGACGAGTTCGTCCTGGTCGAAGGTCGTCAGCATGACGATGCGCACCTGCTCGGCGGTGCGCTCGGCGCGGATCCGTCGGGTCGCCTCGACCCCGTCGATGCCCGGCATCCGGATGTCCATCATGACGACGTCCGCCGGGACCGACAGCGCCGTCTGCACCGCGGCGAGTCCGTCCCCGGCCTCGCCGACGACCTCGAGGCCGTCCTGCCGGCCGAGGATCGCGCGGACCCCCAGTCGGATCATGTCCTGGTCGTCGACCAGGATCACTCGTGTGCTCATCGTGCTCCGTTCGCGGTGGGCAGGTGGACCCGGACGACGAACAGCACGCCGTCCGCCGCAGCCTGGACGGATCCGCCGACGGCGGCGACGCGTTCGCGCATGCCGACCAGGCCGAGCCCGCTGCTCCGGCCCGCGACGGGCTCGTCCGCCGGGGTCCGGCGACGTGGGTTGCGGACCTCGAGCACCAGGTCGTCACCGGCGCGGGCGAGGGTGACGGTCGTCCGGCCCTCACCGTGTCGATGGGCGTTGGTGAGCGACTCCTGCAGCACCCGGTAGACCGTCACACCGATCGGCACGGAGACCGGACCGACGTCGTCCAGGCGGGCATCGACATCGAGGCCGATCCGTTCGTACGAGGCGACCAGTCCGGGGAGCTGCGCGATGCCTGGAGCCGGCGCCGTCGGGTCGTCGGGGTCAGCACGCTCGCTGCGGCCGGCGTCCGCCGAGCGGAGCACCGTCAGGACGTGCTGGGTCTCCGTCAGGACGTTCCGCACGCCGTCCCGGGCGGCATCCAGCGCACGCCGGGCCTCGTCGGCCCCGGCGGGCAGGGTGACCTCGGCGACCCCGAGCTGCATGCTGACCACCGCGATCTCGTGCCCGATGACGTCGTGCAGGTCCCGCGCGATCCGGACGCGTTCCTCGGCCACGCGGCGCTCGGCCTCGAGTTCCCGCGTGGCGACGGCATCGGCGGCGCGCTGTTCCAACGACGCCCGGTACTGGTGCTGCACCCGCAGCCCCGAGCCGATGGCCGCCGCGGCGACGACGGAGATGAGGGCGCCGAGGGCGGTCGGCACCGCACCGCCCTCCCCCGGCGCGAGGAGCGTGCCGATGACCACGCCGGGAGCGACGATCGCCGCGGCGCGGACCGGGTGCCCCTGCCGCGAGGACACCGCGAACAGCAGCAGCACCGCGCAGCTCCAGGTCACGATCGGCGACCAGCCGGACAGTCCTCCGAGCACGGGGGCGACCGTGGCGAGCCCGAGCGCTGTCCACGGTGTCCACGGCGCCGCGACGACGGCGAGCACGGTCGCGGCGACCGCGATGCCGGGCCCCGGGCCGGCATCGGCCGCGATCACCCGGCCCGACTCGATCGCGCACGCGAGCAGGACGACGGCGGCCGTGCCGCGGAACACCCAGCGGTCGTCGGGACGCCACGAACCCCAGATCGCCCGCAGTCGCCGCATGCACTCATCCTGTCGTGCGGGTCAACGGTCCGGCTACTGCGAACGCAGTAGTCGGGGGTACCACCGATCGGGGACCTGCCCGCGGCGCGTCCCCGGGACGATCGACACCAGGCCGGAACGATCCGGCACCGACCGGAGGAACCACCATGACGCTGACGAACACCGCCACTCCCGCTGCCACCACGTACGACTACTGCACCGTCGACGTCCCACGGGGCAAGGACGCCCTGTACGCGGACACCTACCGCAACTTCGGCTGGACGTCCGACGGCTCGGACCGGACGGGCGCACTGAACCGTCGGCGCACCCTCGGCCTCCGCCGCGACCGTGCCGACCGCTCCGTCGAGCTGACCGAGCTCCAGCAGAATGCCGAGGCCGCCCTGGCCACGATCGACTCGCTCGAACGCTCCCGCACGACCGCGGCGTCGGTGGTCGCGTACGCGCTCGGCGCGATCGGCAGCGTCCTGCTGGCCGCTTCGGTGTTCGCCATGCAGGACACCGTGGCGGTCCCCGACCTGCTCGGCGGGCTCGACCCGGTCACGGTGTTCCTCGTCGGGGCCGGTGGGCTGGTCAACTGGGCGATCGCTCCCGTGGCCTTCCAGCTCGTCCGCGCGGCGCGCACCAAGCGGATCCGTCCGGCCGTCGACCGCCAGTTCGACGTCGTCTACGGCGCGTGCGAGGCAGCCAGTCGTCGCCGGAACGCCTGAGCGGGGCCGAGCCCGATGACGAACACCATCGCCCGGGAAGACGCTGTCCTGCACGCGCCGGTCCCCCGCCACCTGGAGACCCGGGTGCTGTACGCGCCGACGGCGTTCGTGCCGCTCCACCGGCACACCCTGGAGCAGTTCGGCTGGACGGTGACCGTGCAGGGCGGACGGCTCGGCACGACGTCCCTGCTGCTCCAGCGGCTGCGCACCCGGCCAGACCCGGCACGACCGCTCCTCGAGCGTCGTGCCGAGCGGGCGCTGGCCCGGATCGCCGCCCTCGAGCAGCAGCCAGCCCGCCTCGCCGGTGTCGTCGCCACCGCCGGCTCCGCGGTCGCCCTGCTGGCGGTCGCGCTCGGCGGTCTGCTCGCCCTCGGCGGGGAGCCGACGCTCGCGCCGGTCCTCGTCGGTGCTGGCGCGTGGATCGCCGCTGTGGCCGCTGCGCCCGGCATCCGGTCGTGGCGCACCGAGCGGAACCAGGCAGCACTCAGCCGGGAGTACGCCGCGATCGACACGTGCACGCACCCACCGACCGACCGGTGACCGCGACCGGGATACCGCAGACGCAGTACTCGCCGCGAGGAGCGATCGAGCACCCTGGACCGGTGCCCCGAACCCTCACCGAACACACCGCCCTGCTCGTCGTCGACCTGCAGGCCGGGACCGCGCCGTACCAGCGCACCCACCCCGTCGAGACCGTCGTGACCAACGTCGAGACCCTCGCCCGCGCCACCCGTGGCGGCGGCGGCACGGTGGTCTT
The DNA here is from genome assembly GCF_025642935.1 of Curtobacterium sp. RIT-PI-V. Taxonomy (NCBI): domain Bacteria; kingdom Bacillati; phylum Actinomycetota; class Actinomycetes; order Micrococcales; family Microbacteriaceae; genus Curtobacterium; species Curtobacterium sp. RIT-PI-V. The sequence continues at coordinate 17,306 of NZ_JANZKM010000034.1, read as the reverse complement.
CATCCGCCACGACCCCGCCGCGACCCCGGCCGGCACGACCCAGTACGGCGGCGGCCCCCGCCCGGCTCCGGTCGCCTACGGCTCCCTGCTGCTCGAACGGGCCGACGCCGACGGCAACCTCACCCGCGGCGGGTGGAGCGCCTTCGCCGGCACCGGCCTCGACGAGCGGTTGCGCGCCGACGGCGTCACCGGGGTGGTCGTGGTCGGTCAGGCGACGACGTTCGGCGTCGAGTCCACGGCTCGGGCCGCGTACGACCTGGGCTACGACGTCGTCCTCGTCGAGGACGCCACCAACGACCCGGACCCCGACGCCCACGCAGACCGGTTCCGGTCGGTGTTCCCCGCGCTCGGCGTCGTCACGCAGACGGCCGACCTGGCTGGGCCGGGCGCGGCCTGAGCGGCGACCGGACGGCGGACGGGAGGCACGGTGCCAGCCCGACACGTGCCTCCCGTCCGTCACGTGGTCCGTTCAGGGCCGACCCTGTAGGACGGACGCAGCCGAGCGCACGCTCGCCCCCGACCCGAGGAGCACCCATGGCCGCGAAGACCATCGTCATCACCGGCGCGAGCGACGGCATCGGCGTCGCCGCTGCGCGGGAGCTCGTCCGCCGCGGGAACGAGGTCGTGGTGGTCGGTCGCAACCCCGCGAAGACCGAAAGGGTCGCCCGCGACCTCGGCGTCGACCACTTCGTGGCCGACTTCTCGGACCTGTCCGCCGTCCGGGGGCTCGCCGACGACCTGCTCGAGCGCTGCCCCCGGATCGACGTGCTGGCCAACAACGCCGGCGGCATCTTCAGTGCGGGCCGTCAGGTCACCGTCGACGGCCACGAACTGACGTTCCAGGTCAACTACCTGGCGCCGTTCCTGCTCACGAAGCTGCTGATGGACCGGCTCATCGCGTCCGGCGGAACGGTCATCAACACCTCGAGCGTGGCGAACAAGCTCTTCGGCCGCGTCGACATCGACGACCTCGACGCTGAGCGGCACTTCCGGGCCACCAAGGCCTACGGCGACTCGAAGCTCGAACAGATCCTGTTCACCAAGGAACTCGACCGTCGGTACCGCGACCGAGGTGTGACGTCGACGGCGTTCCACCCCGGCACGATCAGCACCGGGTTCTCGAACGACAAGACCTCGCCGATGTACCTCGTGTACCACACGCCCCTGCGCCACGTGTTCCTGACGACCCCGGAGAAGGGTGCCGACACGCTCGTGTACCTGGCGGACAACACCCCCGGTCGCGACTACCCGACCGGCGAGTACTACGTGAAGCGCAGGGTGGCGGCACCGAACGCGCAGGCCGAGGACGCCGATCTCGCACGCGAGCTGTGGGACCGGAGCGTGGCGATGCTCCACACCGCCTGACCGGTGGCGCTCAGCGCGCTACGCGCCGGTCGTCGGCGCGGGCGTGACCGGCGGCTGCGCCTGCCGCAGGCCGGTGACCAGCAGCGTCACGATCGCGCGGACGTCGTAGGCCGGGTCCTGGGGGCTCCACGCGACCAGGTCGCCGACGGCGCGGAGCAGCTGGTACGGCGACACCGACGCGACCACCTCGCCCGATGCACGAGCGGCGTCGAGCATCCGGCCCAGCACCGGGACGAGCTCGTCGACGAACAGCGTGTGCAGCGCGGTGAAGCCGTCGGCGTCGCCCTCCCACACCCGCGCCAGGCCGTGCTTCGTGCCGAGGAAGTCGACGAACTGGTGCACCCAGCGCAGGATCGCGTCGAACGCGGTCGGCGCCGAGGCGAGCAGCACGGGGCCTGCCTCCGCCAGGGCCTCGATCTGGTGCCGGTAGACGGCGACGACCAGGTCCGAGCGGGTCGGGAAGTGCCGGTAGAGCGTACCCACTCCCACGCCGGCGGCGGCAGCGACCTCGCGCACCGGCGCACCGACGCCGGACGCGGCGAAGACACCGGCCGCGGCGTCGAGGATCGTCCGCTCGTTCCGTTCGACGTCGCGGCGACGCCGGGGTGGCGCGGTGTCGTCCGACGGCGCGGTGTCGTTCGACGGCGTGCTCATCCCCCGATCATCGCACGGTCTGCGCACGGAACGGAACGACGATCCGTTTCGCTTGCAATCCGGAGCGCTGTTCCGTATCGTTCCGGAACGTCGCTCCGTTTCGGGTGACGTCCGCTTCCGGAAGGACTCCCGATGCCAGCAACAGCACCGCACCCCCAGGTGATCAGCGTGCGCCCCGTCACCCTGCCCGCGCCGACACGCGGCCACGACCTCGAGGTCCGGATCACCGCCCCGACCACGGGCACCGAGCTGCCCGTGATCGTCTTCGCCCACGGCTTCGGACAGTCGATGACCGGCGGCGACCCCCTCGTCGACCACTGGACCGCAGGCGGGTTCGTCGTCGTCCAGCCCACCTTCCTCGACTCGACGCAGTACGGCCTGACGCTCGACGACCCCCGCTACGCGACGATCTGGCAGACCCGTGTCGACGACCTCGAGCGGGTCATCGACGACCTCGACGTCGTCATCGCCGCCGTCCCCGGTCTCGCCGGACGTGTCGACCAGGCGAACCTGGCGGTCGCCGGGCACTCGTGGGGCGGCCAGTCCGTCGGCATGCTCCTCGGCGCCCGGGTGATCGGGCCGGACGGACGGCCCGGCGAGGACCGCACCGACCACCGCGTGCGAGCCGGGGTCCTGCTCTCCACCACCGGGTTCGGTGGAGCCGACCTGACGCCGTTCGCGCAGGAGCACTTCCCCTTCATGAGCCCGGACTTCAGCCAGCTGCGCACCCCGTCGCTCGTCGTCGCCGGGGACCACGACCAGTCCCGGCTCTCCACGCGCGGGCCGGACTGGTTCACCGACGTGTACCACCACAGCCCCGGCGCCCGGCACCTGGTGACGGTGCACGGCGGGGAGCACCTGCTCGGCGGCATCCAGGACTACGCGTCCACCGCCACGACCGACGAGAGCCCCGAGCGCGTGGACCTGGTCCGCCGCACCACGACGGCGTTCCTCCGGACCGCGCTCGGGCTCGACGACGGCGCGTGGTCCGCGACGGCCGACGCCATCGCCTCCGCCGAAGCCGCCGTCGGCCACATCGACTCCAAGGAGAACCACTCGTGATCACCGACCAGCACCCGCTCCCCACCCCCTTCACCGCGTCGTCCACCGCCACCGAGGTCCTCGACGGCGTCGACCTGACCGGGCGCAACGTCGTCGTCACGGGCGGCCACGGCCGCCTCGGCCGCGAGGCCAGCCGCGCCCTCGCCGCCGCCGGTGCCGTCGTCACCATCGCCTCCCGCGACACCGACCGCGCGAGCGCCGCCGTCGCCGGCATCCCCGGCGTCCGGGTCGAGCAGCTCGACCTGAGCGATCCGGCGTCGATCGACGCCTTCGCCGCACGCTGGACGGCCTCCGGCCGGCCGCTCCACGCCCTGGTGAACAACGCCGCGATGCTCTTCGCACCGGACCGGCGGCTCGACGCACGCGGCAACGAGCTGTCGTTCTCGACGTCCCACCTCGGGCACTTCCGGCTCACGCGGGCGCTCCTCCCCTCCCTGCTGGAGGCCCGTGGTGCGCGGGTACTCAACGTCACGTCCGGCGCCGCCCGCTTCGGACAGATCCGGTGGGACGACCCGGCGTTCGCCAGCGGCTACGACGCGGCCGCCGCCTACGGGCAGTCCAAACGGGCGAACGTGCTGTTCACGGTCGAACTCGACCGCCGGTACGCCGACCGGGGCATCCGTTCCTTCGCCGCGCACCCCGGCGTCATCATCGGCCCCGGCCCGCACGACGGGTCCCGGATCGCCTCGTACCGCGAGCAGGGGCTGGTCGACGACGACGGCGCGACGGTCATCGACCCCGAACACGGCAAGAAGACGATCGAGCAGGGGGCAGCGACCCTCGTGTTCGGTGCCGCGAGCCCGCTGCTCGACGGCGTCGGCGGGGTCTACCTGAAGGACAGCGACGTCGCCGTGATCGACGACGAGGTCCGGCCACTCACCGCGGAGAGCATCCCGTCGGACGCGAACTCGGCGATGCTCGACGCCGACGACGCCCGGCGGTTGTGGGAGGTCAGTGTGCGGCTGACCGCGTGAGGGCGTCGCGCCCGCTGGTAGCTTTCGGCGGAGACGAGTCGCGACTCAGGGCGATGCAACGTACGAGGGGGAACACCGTGGCCACAGATGCTCGACGCTACGGCAGGGCGATCGAACGAGCAGACGGTCGGGACTTCCCGTTCTACGACGGAGACCCGATCCGGATTGCAGCCTGGCAGTGGGTGACGATCATCATCGCGTGCGTCGCCGGCATCACCGTACTGAGCTTCTACCCGGCGGCGGACAACATCCAGTCGCTCGTGCCTCGGTTCCTCTTCACCGCGATCATGCTCGCCGTCCTCATCGCCTTCACGAGACGACACTGGGCGCGCATCTTCCAACGCACCACCGCACGCGACTTCGGCACCATGATCGTCTTCGCGATCCTCAGCCTCATCGTGTCGTTCACGGTCGGGATCATCGTGAAGGCGATCTTCGGCACCAACGCCAACACCGCGACCGACGGCATCCACGGCGCGGGTGAGATCGTCGCGTTCTACGTCGGGACCGCGATCCAGCTGCTGGGCGAGGAGCTCTTCACCATCCTGCCGTTCCTGGCGGTCATGGCGTTGTGCCACCGCATCGGACTCACCCGCACCCAGGGCATCCTCATCGCCTGGCTCGCGACCGCGATCTGGTTCGGTGCAGCGCACCTGCCGACCTACGGGTGGAACTTCGCGCAGGCGTTCCTGATCATCGGCGTCGCACGGCTGGTCCTCACGCTCGCGTACATCCGCACGAAGAACATCGCGGTCAGCACCGGCGCACACATCATCAACGACTGGGTGCTCTTCACCGGCGCGATCATCGGAGCCGCCACGAGTTCCTGAGCGGTGCGGAACTGCGCACTGCGTTCGTTCGATCGATCGTCCACCGCCTCGTGCGGAGGGCCGGCGGGCCGGCGGGCCTCGCAACTGCATCCGGTCATCACGCCAGCAGATGTGGGCGCGCCCGTCGTACTGCGATCGCAGTGATCGGACTACCGCGACCGCGGACGACACCGGGTGGTGCGCCGCGGACGATGGAGACGTCCCACAACGAGAGCCCGGGAGGTCTTCGTGGAGATCGCGGTCGACATGACGAAATGCCAGAGCTATGCGCAGTGCTGCTTCCTCGCGCCGGGGGTGTTCCGGTTCGAGGGCGAGGAAGCACTCGCCTACAACCCCAATCCCTCCGACGCCGAACGGTTCCGGGTGCTGCAGTCCGCAGCCGCGTGCCCCGTCCAGGCGATCCGTGTCGGGGGCGCACGTCTGCCGGTACGAGCAGCCGACACCGCTGAACCAGTGCACGCTCCGCTCACCGCGGACGGACGAGTCGTCGTCGTCGGCGCGTCGTTGGCTGGTCTGACTGCAGCCGAGACGCTCCGCACCTCCGGGTTCACCGGCACGATCACCGTGCTCGGTGACGAACCGCACCTGCCCTACGACCGTCCGCCGCTGTCGAAACAGGTGCTCACGGGCGTTGCCGGCACCACCTCGACACGGTTGCCGCACGCCGCGGACCTCGACGTCGACTGGCGGCTCGGCAACACTGCCACGTCCCTCGCCACCGGAGCCAGGCAGGTGCTCCTGCAGAACGGTGCGCGAGTCGACTACGACCGCCTGCTGATCGCCACCGGCCGTCGTTCACGCCCCTGGCCCGTCACCGCCGAAGCAGCGCTGGACGGTGTCTTCGTGCTCCGCACCGCCGATGACGCGGCCGCGATCCGCGAACGACTGACGGACCGCACCACGAGGGTGCTGGTGATCGGCGGCGGCTTCACCGGCGGTGAGATCGCCTCCTCCTGCAGCAGCCTCGGCATCCCCGTCACCGTCGTCGACCGTGGGCCGGCACCCATGGCGAAACTCCTCGGGACGGCCGTCGGCGAGATGATGCGTGCGCTCCACCGCGAGCACGACGTCGATCTCCGGAGCGGCACCGGCGTCACCGCCATGCTCGGTGACGACGGGGGACGACTGATCGCAGCGCAGCTCACCGACGGCTCCACGATCGACGTCGATGTGGCCGTCGTCGCGATCGGTGCCGTCCCGAACAACGAATGGCTCGCCGGATCCGGCGTCGCGAGTGACGACGGGGGTGTGCTCTGCGACGCTGCCCAGCACGCCCTCGGCACCGACGGGCAGCCCCTGCTCGACGTGTTCGTCGCCGGGGACATCGCCCGGCACCCGAACCCCCTTGCCGGGCCCGGCGTGTGGACGAGTGAACACTGGGGCGCCGCCGTCGGACAGGCCGAGACCGCAGCGCGGAACATGGTGCACGGTACGGACACACCCCATCGGGACGTGCCGGTGTTCTGGACGACGCAGTTCGGGCAGGTGCTCAAAGCGGCGGGAGAGCCGGCGATCGCCGACACCGCACAGGTCACACAAGGATCCCTCGGCGAGCGATCCGCTGTGGTCACGTTCGGCCGTGACGGACGTCTGGTCGCCGCGGTCGCCGTGAACCAGTCGAAGTGGTTGCCGTACTACCGGGCGCAGATCGAATCCGGAGCAGCCTTCCCCCTCGAAGACCCGACGGTCGATCCCGCCGCCGACACCAGGCTGTCAGCGGCGCGGTAGCGCTCGGCATCGCCCGCCACCGATCGAGCCCACCAGGAGCAGAACACGATGACCGACACCCCGCAGACCACACCGACCACCGACGCCGCACCGACGACAGCGACCGCGTCGGCGACCTGGGAGACGTTGCTCGAGCAGGACAGCCGACCCGACCCCAACCCCCACTACGAGCAGCTCCGCACCCAGCCGGTGCAGCAGCTCGACAACGGCGCCTTCCTCATCACCGGGTACGACGAGATCCTGCAGCTCGTCCACGACCCCCGCATCAGCTCCGACCCGATGGCCGCGCACCGCAAGGAGGGCACCGACGCCGGTGAGCCCGGGCTGACGTCCGCGTTCGTGATGACGGATCCGCCGGTCCACGACCGGCTCCGCCGGCAGACCATGCGCCACTTCGGGCCGCCGCACGCCGCCGACTACATCGACGGGCTCCGCCAGGACATCGACGCCATCACCCATGACCTCATCGACGGGTTCGCCGGCCGCACGGAGATCGACGTCGTCGAAGCCTTCGCGTACCCGCTCCCCGTCGCGATGATCTGCGACGTGCTCGGCGTCCCCGCGGAGGACGAGCCCCGCTTCCACGAGTGGAGCCAAGCCATCATCGCGCCCCCGGAAGCGGTCGACGACGCAGACGCTGCGGTCAAGCGCCGCGAAGCCGACGACGCATCCCGCGAGATGGCGGCCTACCTCGGCGACCTCGCCGACGCCCGGAAGGGCACGCCGCACGGTGACCTGCTGTCCGGTCTCGTCAACGACCACGGCCCCGACGGGCCGATGTCGCGCGCCGAGGTCCTGAACACGTCCATCATGCTGCTCATCGGCGGGCACGAGACCACCGTCAACATGATCGCGAACGGCACACTCACCCTGCTGCGCCATCCCGAGACCATCGACCTCATCCGCGACCACCCGCACACGATCGCGCAGGTGTTCGAAGAGCTCATCCGCGTCGAACCGCCCGCCCAGGTGACACCGAAGTACATCGCCCTCGCCGACGTCACCGTTGCCGGCGTCACCATCCCCGCCGGTTCACCGGTCTGGATCGCATGGGCGGCCGCCAACCGCGACCCTCGCCACTTCGTCGACCCGGACCAGTTCGACCCGCACCGTGCTGGCAACGACCACCTCAGCTTCGGCGCCGGCATCCACGCGTGCTTCGGGGCGCCGCTGGCACGACTGGAGACCCAGATCGCTCTCGCCGGCCTCTTCGAGCGCCTCATCAACCCGCAACTGGTCATCGACCCGCCGCCCTACCGCCGCAACGCACTCCTCCGCGGACCGAGCGAGCTGCGCATCACCTTCGACGGCGTACGCCCCGCGGTCGGACGCGATCGACGCGAACCACCGACATCGCCGGCGACGAAGTGATGCGAGGTCCCGTGACCGACCCGACTGAGCCCATCTGTCGTGAGCGGATTCCGACTCCGTTGTGGAGCAGTCGTGGGTCCGGTACCGTGCGGTCATGTCCTCGGAGCTGTGGTTCGTCATCGCGAGCGTCGCCGTCGCGATCATCGCCTGGGTGGGTCACTTCTTCGGGTGGTTCACGAGCAAGCACGGCCGCGGTGTCCCGGACGGGGCCGCGTCGACGATGCAGGGTGGCCAGCTGACGCCGCCGGATGCCGGTGGTCACGGCGGGCACGGCTCCTGACACGGCACCTGGCGTCGCATCCATCCGGGGACGGCCAGCGAACTCCCGCGTCGCACGCGCCACCTCGTGGTGGAGAGCGCCACTGGTCGCATCGTCGTCATGCGCACAGAGGGTGCGTCAGTCGGGCACGCCGGGGAGGCCGCCGCGGTACCACTCCACGTACCATGCCCAGAGCGGCACCAGCGAATCGACCGTGAAGTCGAGGGCTTTGATCGGTCCTTCGGTTGCCACGAGCCAGTGCGCGAGCCGTGTGAGCCACCGTTGCTCCGAGCCGGCGACGAAGTCCCACAACCGGTGCGCATCCGCGACCGAAACCTGATGTGGGAGAAGTCGTGCCATGTGCTTCCGACCGTGACATGCGATGCCGCGACGCCGGAAAGTCAGATCACCGAACCAGACGCAGGCAGCGAGGTGTTCGGCTTATTCGCGGATACCAGTGGTGACGCGGATCGCGGAGCCAAGTACTGACGGGCGTTCCAGGAGTTTCGGGGATTCGTTCCACGGCCTGAGCAGCCTAGAACGCACCTGGCAGCGGCGAAGGACGGTCTCATCGGCTCGGTGGTGTTGCTGGTGTTCGCACGGAGCATCGGCTTCGTCCCGCGGCCACTCTTCGGCCCGCAGCCCGTGCGCGGACGCTGGTGGATGTGGGCGGCACCGATCCTCCTCGCGGCCGCCGCCGTCTTCCACCTCGTCGGCGCCCCCTACAGCCGCTACACCCCCGGTGTCGTCGTCGCGCTGCTCATCGCGGGTCTGTTCATCGGGTTCTCCGAGGAGATCCTGACCCGCGGACTCGGCGTGGCCCTGCTCCGTCGCGGCGGGCACAAGGAGTGGAGCGTCATGGTGCTCTCCTCGCTGATCTTCGCGCTGCTGCACCTGACGAACGCGCTCTCCGGACAGCCCATCGGTACTGTGCTGTTCACGGTCGTCTACACGTTCGGGTTCGGCATCAGCATGTACCTGACGATGCGCGTCGGCGGGAACCTGGTCTGGCCGATGCTGCTGCACGCGATGACCGACCCGTCGACCGCACTCGCCGCCGGCGGCATCGACGAATCCGTCTCCACCGGCAGCAACACGGCGCTCCTCATCGCGACCATAGCCACGTTCGCGTACGACGCGTTCGCGATCGTCGGGTTCATCGCCACGCGTGGTGACGCCGAAGGGCGAGCCGACGCCGACGAACCCCGCCGCGCACGCCACGACGACCCGGCATCGCCGGCCGTCGCCACCAACTGAGACCAACGAGAGGACCCACCATGTCCCGCGAGACACACGCCCGCGAAGGCGCCGAGAAGGCCACCGGCGACCACATCCTCGACGTCGCGCTCGTCTCCCCGAAGGGATCGACGTTCGCCCGCGTCCTCGGCGCGACCGCCGGCGCCGGCCTCGGCGGCAACAACGGCGCGTCCTGGGGTGTCGCCGGTGCGCTCATCGCCGACCGGCTCAGCAGCACCGCTCACGGCACCGATCCGACCACGGTCCTCGCGATCGCCGAGGACAAGCTCCACATCCTCGGTCGCGACGCCACAGGCATCGTCGGCCACGGGAAGGACCTCGAACTCGTCGCCACGATCCCGCGCAGCAGCTTGGCGGTCGAACGCCACCACCGAGGGACGACGCTCGCGATCGAGCTCACCGACACTACGACCGGCGTCACCCTCGAGTTCGAAGCGCGGCCCCTCGGCAACCTCGGTGTCAAGGACCTCCTCCGCGAACTCGAAGAGTAGGGCCGGACCGCCGGTGTCGGCGTACAGCTCCCGTGTGATGTGTCGAGAGAGCTGCGCTACGCCGTGGTCGGGTGTCCACGTGCCAGGGTCGCCGCCTCGAACGTGTTCCTCGACTGATCCGAGCATCTGCCGTCACGGAGGAGGCGACGGAGACCATGGCGGGGTCAGAGACCTCGATACCGGGGTACTCGTCCTGAATGCAGGATGTTGCGGTCGCGGTGCAGGACCTCGGGCTTTGATCGGCAGGCGTCCCTTGGCCAATCCTGGATCCAGCTGGTCACGCCGCATCAGTTCCCGCTCCACGCGTGCCTTCTTCGAGGGCTTCTAGGAGCGCGTGCCCGCCTCGGGTGCTGGTTCTCCGACCGTTCCTGCAACGTTCGGGTCGGCGCTCAGACCGCTCGTGAATCGTCGGATGACCTGCAGCTCGGCTTCCTCGAAGGAGACCATGCGTGCGAGGATCCGCTGGCGCTCGGGCCCGAAGAACCCCTCGGCTTCGACGTGCATGTGCTTCGCCGAGTGCAGGGTCACGATTCGGCGGTCCGCGTGGCCGCGCGTCCGCGTGATGTGTCCGGCGTCCTCGAGGCGGTTCAGGAGGAGCGTCGTCGCGCCGCTGGTCATGCTGATGCGTTCTCCGAGGCGCGCGGGGGTGAGCGGCTGGCCCTGGTTCTCGGCGCTGAGAATCTCGACGATCGCCAACGCGTCGGTCGGACGCATGTGCATGTGACGCGCGAACGCGCGGCCGGAGTCGCTCTGCTCGGCACTGAACGCGAGGAGATCCTCGAGGATACGGGACCGAAGGTCTGCGCTGTCGCCTGTGGTGCTCATTGACTCAACCTCCGAGCTCCAGTCTAGAGCGCACCCCGAGTCACTTTGCCTCATAGTCACTTTGCAAAAAAGGTAGTATGGTCTCAGCAGCCGAAGCCACTGCTCGGTGAAGCGCTCTCTCGGTGAGGACCACATGACCGACACACGCACACCGACGTCGAGCGGGACGACGACGCGTCCGGGCTGGGCACTGTTCGTCATCGCGGTCTCGCAGCTGATGATCGTGCTCGACGGCACGATCGTGAACGTCGCGCTCCCGACCGCGCAACGCGACCTCGGCTTCGCATCCGATCAGCGTCAGTGGGTCGTGACCGCGTATGCGCTCGCTTTCGGTGCGCTGCTCTTGCTCGGCGGCCGCCTCACCGACATCCTCGGGCGACGACGGTTGTTCATCGTCGGCCTGGTCGGTTTCGCCGCCTCGTCGGTGATCGGCGGTGCGGCGCCGAACTTCAGCACGCTCGTCGCCGGCCGCGCTGCGCAAGGCGCGTTCGGAGCGCTCCTGGCTCCGGCCGCGCTGTCGCTGCTCGCTGCCTTGTTCACAGCGCCGAAGGAGCGCGCGAAGGCGTTCGGTGTCTTCGGCGCGGTTGCTGGTGGTGGCGCGGCGATCGGTCTGGTGCTGGGCGGCCTGCTCACGGAGTACACGTCCTGGCGCTGGACACTGTTCATCAACCTGTTCTTCGCCGCCGCTGCCGTCATCGGAGCTCTGCTGACGATCCCCGCCTCGACCAGGCGCGAACCACGACCGACGATCGACGTGTGGGGAGCGGTCCTGGTCTCCGTCGGCCTTGCCTGCCTCGTCTACGGGCTGTCGTCCGCGGAGAGTACCGGGTGGACGAGTCCCGTCACGCTCGGGTGCATGGCTGGCGGCGTCTTCGTCCTGGTCGCCTTCGTCATCGTCGAGTCCCGGACTCGGCAGCCGCTGCTGCCGCTGCGTGTGGTGCTCGATCGCAGCCGTGGGGGTGCGTTCCTCACGACCGGGATCGTGTCGCTCGCGCTGTTCAGCGTGTTCCTCTTCCTGACCTACTACCTCCAGGCGCTCCGTGGGTACACGCCGCTGCTGACCGGAGTGGCGTTCCTCCCCCTGCCGATCTCGATCGCCGTCACGTCCATCGTCATCGCACCCCGCTCGCTCGCACGACTCGGCCCAAAGGTGCTCCTCGTTGCCGGGCCGCTCCTCGCGGCAGCAGCGCTGCTCATCCTCAGCACGATGTCCTTCGACAGCAACTACTGGTTCACCGTCGTCCCGGCCCTGATCGTCCTCGGTGTCGGGATGGGCCACGTCTTCTCGGCGTCCCCGAACGTCGCGACATCGAACCTCGATCCCGGAGACCTCGGAGTGGGGTCAGCCATGGTGAACACCACCCAGCAGGTCGGTGGCGCGATCGGCACCGCCCTGCTGTCGGTCATCGCCACCTCCACCGTGTCCAGCTACCTCGCCGACCACGGAACAGGCGCCACCGCTCAGCGGCTCGCCCAGCTCGCCAGCTACCAGGCGGCGTACCTCTCCGCGGCCGGGATCCTCATTGCCCTCAGCGTGACGACCAGCATCCTCATCCGGAATCCCCCGCGACCTGGCGACACAGCCAAGCCTTGACCACCCTCTCCATCCCGACGCGACGAACGACATCAACCACGGAGTGACTCCATGAAACTCAACCACGTCAACCTCTGCTCCAGCGACGTCACCACGCTCGCCAACACCCTCGAGAACCACTTCGGGTACCGGACGCTCGAACTCGGCACCGTGCCCGACGCCGAGTGGGCCACGAACCCGGGCAGCACCTACGCGATCCTCGTCGGGGACGACGTCTCTGACATCGTCATCACCCAGATCGACCCCGTTCCAGAAGGGGAGTCCGCCTACCCGTCCCAGTTCCACTTCGGCATCATGCAGGACACCGCCCAGGCCGTGCACGCCAAGCACGCCGAACTCGAGCAGGCCGGATTCACACCCGGGAAGCTCAACCCGGGTTTCGAAGTCCTCGGTGCCACCTGGACCGCCTTCTACTGCCCCCTCGGTGACGGACTCGAAATCGAGATCAACCACCGCACCCACTCCGAGTTGCTCGACGGAACGAACTGAGGGACCCCGATGCGTCGCCGACCCTTCAACCCGGTCTTCTGGGCCCTTGCCAACCTCGGATCGCGAGTTCGGTACGTCCCGAAGGTCGCTGCGCCCTTCACGACCGACGAGCTCCCTCCGGAACGTCGACTCCAGGTGCCGACACGCCACGGCGCACTCGACGTCGTGGTTGTCAGCCCCAGCACGCCGCTCGCTCCTACGGAGACAGCCCCGCCTGTCGTCGTGCAGTTCCACGGCGGCGGGTTCCTGAATCGATACCCGGAGCAGGACCGGCACCTCGCACGGTACTTCGCCGCGAAGCTCGGCGCGGTCGTCGTGATGCCCGACTACTCGACAGCGCCGAAGGTGCGGTACCCGGTGGCTGAGGAAGAGGCATTCGACGTCGTCCGCTGGGTACAGGACTCCGGGGACCGGCAGGGGTGGGACGGTCGACGACTGTTCCTGTCAGGCATCAGCGCGGGCTCGAAGCTGTCCATCAACGTGTGCCAGCAGCTCCACGCCACCAGCAGGGCGCGACCCCTGGCCGTCTCGCTCGTCGTCCCCGTCACGGACATGAGCCGTACCGATCGACGATCAGACATCCCGCGCCCGGCGATCAGCCCGTTCGTCCAGCGACTGGTGAGCTGGGCCTACTTCCCGGACGAGGAACGCCGCCGGGAGGCGCTGGCAGCTCCGCGCTTCGACAGGGACCTCCCGACGAAGATGCCGCCCACCCTGATCCAGACCGGGCAGCACGACACGCTCAGCACGGAGGGCAAGGAGCTCGCCGAGACCCTGCGGAGCGGCGGAGTGGAGAACAGGTACATCGAGTACCCCGGAGCGGACCACGACTTCTACGCCAGCAAGCCCGCCGACCGCGTCGAGAGCACCCTCGCCGAGATCACTGCATTCTTTGCCAGCCACTTCCCGCGCTGATGGCTCCGTTGTGCCGACACTGCGGCGCCCGTTGACCCTGCCAGCGAGACCGCGGCGATGTCGGCCAGTACCTGCGCAGCGACGAGGTCGTCCTCGTCGGCGGACTCGCCGAACAGGTTGAGCGATCCGATGACGGTCGTCCGGAGCCGCAGCGGGATCGAGTGGACGGCCGTGTACCCATCTCCGCGTTCCCCGACTCAGTTCCGTACCGCACGATCGCTGCCATGCGTCGGGAGGTCGCTGCGAAAACCGTAGCTCGTCCCGAACTGAACGACCCCGATCTCGCTCGATAGCCGAGCCGAAAGCCTCCTGCCCGGGAACGGAGCAGGGGGCTCTCATCGTGCACCGATCCGTTCGTGCGCCAACGGCTCGGGCCTCATGCAACGGCCAGGGAGAGGCTCGGGGCAGTGCGCAGACGAAGTCCGGGCGGCTCCCGCACCCGTCACAAGCAGAAGAATGACCAGGGATCCGGCAAGGACCGAACAGGCCAGGGCTCCGCCTCCAGGATTCGAACCCGGACCTAACGGCACCAAAGGCCGTCGTGCTGCCATTACACCAAGGCGGAACGCACCCTTGGGTGCTCGTCCATCCTCCCATGACCGACGAGGCTGGCCGTCCGCCCCGGCTTCGGCCAAGATGGAGGGATGCCGCACCAGGACGAGGTCGATCGTATCGTCGCGGCGTGGGGTCGTGAACGTGCCGACCTCGACTTCGGCCCGCTCGAGGTCCTGTCCCGTGTCGACCGGCTCGCGCGGCACCTCGACCGCGCCCGCCGAACTGCGTTCGACGCGGGCGACATGGAGCCGTGGGAGTTCGACGTGCTGTCGGCCCTGCGGCGGGCGGGTGAGCCGTACGAGCTGAGCCCGAAGACCCTGCTGCAGCAGACCCTGGTGTCGAGCGGCACGATGACGAACCGGGTCGACCGGCTCACGGCGCGGGGCCTGGTCGGTCGGCGGACGGACCCGAAGGACGGCCGCGGCATCCTCGTGTCACTGACGACGAAGGGGCGGGTCGCGGTCGACGCGGCCATCGCAGACCTGCTGACGGCGGAGCGGGACATCCTGTCCGGGGTGTCCGACGCCGAGCAGGACCAGCTGGCCGGGCTGCTCCGACGGCTCATCCTCGGCCTCGGCGACTGAGCCGCCCGACCGACGAGACCCGGGGTAGCCTCCGGCCCATGCACGCGATCACCCTGGCCGTCGCTGACGTCGCACGTTCGGCGGAGTTCTACCGCGCCCTGCTCGGGATCGAGGGCAGCGGCGTCATCGGCACCGAGTACCCGCCGACCGAGACCGAGGCGGGCGGCACCACGGCGATGTTCACCCTCGACGATGGTCTGATCGTCAGCGTCTACGGGCGGGACGACATGGCGAAGGACTCCGGGGTGGCACTCGCCGACGGCCCCGCGGCGACGATCGGGCACTTCGTCGACAGTCAGGCCGACGCCGAAGCGTTCCTCGACCGGGCCCGGATGGCCGGCGCGACGATGCTCGCTCCGCCGTACACACGGCCGTGGGGCATGTGGTCCGGCTTCTTCCAGGACCCGGACGGCCATCTGTGGGAGGTCGTCGCGAACCCCGGTGGCGGGGCCCCCGAGGACGCGAAGCCAGCGGAGTAGCGCGCCTCAGACCCCGAGCAGCTCCGCGACCTCGAGCCAGCGCTCCTCGAGCTGCTCGATCTCGGCCTCGTGCGCGGCGAGCTTCGCCTGCAGCTCCCCGAGCCCGGCGTAGTCCGACTGGTCGTGGGTGGCGAAGTCGTCGAGCAGCTTCTTCCGGTCCGCGCCGACCTTCGTGATCTTGCGGTCCAGCGCCGACATCTCCTTCTCGGCCGTCCGACGCTCCGCGCCCGACAGCCCCGAGGCGGCCGCAGCCGACGCGCCGGAACCAGCTGACGCACTGGACCCGGCCACGGCACCGGCCGAGCCGGTCCCGCCAGCAGTGTCGGGCCTCCCGGCAGACGCGGCGGCAGCCGCAGAAGCGGTCCCACCACCGGTGCCGGCCGCACGCAGCCGCATGTACTCGTCGACGCCGCCGGGCAGGTGCCGCAGGTGCCCGCCGAGCACGGCGTACTGCTGGTCGGTGACGCGCTCGAGCAGGTACCGGTCGTGGGAGACGACCAGCAGGGTGCCCGGCCAGGTGTCGAGCAGGTCCTCCATGGCGGCGAGCATGTCGGTGTCGAGGTCGTTCGTGGGCTCGTCGAGGATCAGCACGTTCGGCTCGTCGAGCAGGATGAGCATGAGCTGCAGGCGGCGCTTCTGGCCACCGGACAGGTCCTTGACGGGCGTTGAGAGCTGCTCCGCCGTGAAGCCGAGGCGTTCGAGCAGCTGCGCCGGCGTCATCTCCTTGCCGTCGGCGACGTAGCTCGTCTTCTTGCGGGCGACGACCTCGCGCACGCGGTCGTTCGCGAACTGCGCCAGGTCGGCGAGCTGCTGGTCGAGGATCGCGACCTGCACGGTCTTGCCGGTCTTCACCCGGCCGCTCGTCGGCGCGAGCGTGCCGGAGACGAGGTTGAGCAGCGTCGACTTGCCGGCGCCGTTCGGGCCGAGGATGCCGGTCCGCTCCCCCGGTGCGATGCGCCACTCGATGCGGTCCAGGATCTGGGTGCCGTCGAACGAGACGCTCACGTCGAGCAGGTCGACGACGTCCTTGCCGAGGCGGGCGGTCGCCGTCTTCGCGAGCGCGACCGTGTCGCGGATCGGCGGGACGTCGTCGATCAGGGCGTTCGCCGCGTCGATGCGGAACTTCGGCTTGCTCGTCCGGGCCGGAGCGCCGCGGCGCAGCCACGCGAGCTCCTTGCGGGCCAGGTTCTGGCGGCGCTGCTCGCTCGCCGCGGCCTGCCGGTCGCGCTCGACGCGCTGCAGGATGTACGCCGCGTAGCCGCCCTCGAATGGGTCGACGACGCCGTCGTGGACCTCCCACGTGTCGGTCGACACCGCGTCGAGGAACCACCGGTCGTGCGTCACGACCACCATCCCGCCCTGGTTCGACGACCAGCGGCGGTTGATGTGCTCGGCGAGCCACTGGATGCCCTCGACGTCCAGGTGGTTCGTGGGCTCGTCGAGGAAGAGGACGTCCCAGTCACCGACGAGCAGCCGCGCGAGCGCCACGCGGCGGCGCTGGCCACCGGACAGCTCGTCGACGCTGACGTCCCACGGGATGTCCGACACCAGACCGCCGATGACGTCGCGGATCTTCGGGTCGCCGGCCCACTCGTGCTCTTCGAGGTCGCCGACGACGGTGCTGCCGACGGTCGCGCCCTCGGGCAGGATGTCGCGCTGGTCCAGGTAGCCGACGGTCAGCCCGCGTCGGTGCGTGACTCGGCCGTCGTCGGGTTCGAGGCGCTGGGACAGCAGCGCGAGCAGGGTCGACTTGCCGTCGCCGTTGCGTCCGACCACGCCGATCCGGTCCCCCTCGTCGATGCCGAGGGTGACGTTGTCGAAGACGACCTTGGTGGGGAACTCGAGATGCAGGTTCTCGGCGCCGAGGAGATGAG
>NZ_JANZKM010000033.1:0-34261 GCF_025642935.1 Curtobacterium sp. RIT-PI-V | reverse complement strand
GCACCAACGCACCACCGCACCACAAGAGAAGGGCCGCCCCGGGCAACCGGGACGGCCCTTCACCACGTTCAGCGACGCCGGCGCCACCACCTGCGACGTCCGTCGTCAGACCCGGCTGCCAGTGCAGCCGCAGCCGCTGCGGCCTCGGCGAGACGGGCCTCCCGGCGGTCACGCCACGCGACGACCTCGTCGTCGACGTCCCGCAGCGGCGTCACGACCGGCGGCCCACCGAGCAGCTGGCGTCGGGCTTCCTTCACCCGGGCGTTGAAGTCCACCAGGACGTCGCGGACGTCGGCCTCTGTCGACAGTGCGTCGAGGGCATCGTCGAGTTCCGCGTCCTCGGTGCGGAGTGCGAGGGCGGGCGGAGCGATGCCGCGGATGTCCTCACGTTCGATCTTGGAGCGGATCCACCAGTCCGGGTCGTGCTGCCCGTCGTTCCCGGGCAGGGGCTTGCCGTGGTACGGATTGCCCTCGAAGACGCCGCGGCGCTCGGCCTCCTCGATCTGCGCCCGAGCGTGAGCAGCGACGTCGGCCGCCTGCAGCAGTCGGCGTTCCTCGCGCACTTCGTCCGGATCGAGCGACCCCCGCTCGATCTCACTGTCGACCAGCTGCTGGTAGCGGTAGCGAGCGGCCCTGCGGAGCCGGTCCATCCGTGCATCGACGTCGTTCATGACCCCTCCATGATCACTCCGAGCGGTCGTCCTCGCCAGTCAGTTCCTCGATGGTCAGCGCTGCCTGGATGAGCGCCAGGTGCGACAGCCCCTGGGGGAGGTTGCCCATGAAGGAGCCGTCCTCGCTGATCATCTCGCTGAACAGCCCGACGTCGTTCGCCTGGCCGACCATCTCGTCCATCAGGGACCGTGCGTCGTCGATCCGGCCCGTGCAGGCCATCGCAGCAGCGAGCCAGAACGAGCACGCGACGAAGGGTGACTCCTCGTCCTCGATGCCCGAGTAGCGGTACACCAGCGGCCCGCGCTGCAGGTGCTCCTCGATCGCCCGGATGGTCGACGCCATGCGCGGGCCGCGGTCGAAGGAGCTCATCGCGTGCAGCAGGATCGACGTGTCGAGCGCATCCGAGCCCGGGTACATCACGTAGTGACCGCGTTCCTCGTCCCAGCCGTGCTCGGCGACCCACTGCTCGATGAGCTCGCGGTTCTCGATCCACTTCTCGCGCGGTCCGTCGATCATGCCGGCGTCGTGGAGGTCCACTGCGGCGTCGAGTGCCTGCCAGCAGCCGATCTTGCTCGTGACGTAGTGCTGGGTGTCCTCGAGCTCCCACATGCCCGAGTCCGCCTCCTCCCACCGGTGGCAGGCGTCGTCGGCGAGTTGCTGCAGGACGGCCGCGGTCTTCCGGTCCAGGACGTTGCCGGCGGCGACGTACTGGCGCAGGATCTCGAAGACGTCGCCCCAGACCCCGAGCTGCAGCTGGTCGCCGGCGCGGTTGCCCACCGTGACCGGGCCGATGCCGTTCCACCCGGGGACGTCGCGCTCCTCGACGTCGTCGCTCTTCGTGCCGTCGAGCTCGTAGAAGATCGGCATGTCCTCGTCGTGCTCGGCGATGGTGCGCATCACCCACGACACCGCCGCGTGGGTCTCCTCGCGCAGGCCGAACCGGGTCAGGGCGTGCACGGTGTACGACAGGTCGCGCACCCAGGCGAACCGGTAGTCCCAGTTCTTGCCGCCGGTCCGGTCCTCGGGCAGGCTCGTGGTCGGCGCTGCTGCGATCGCTCCGGTCGGCGAGAAGATGAGCAGCTTCAGGGCGAGGGCGCTGCGCTGCACCGCTTCGGCCCACGGGCCGTCGTAGGAGAACTCCTCCGACCAGGTTGCCCAGTTGTCGATCGTGCGGTCCATCGCGGCGAGTGCGCTCTCCGGCCGCGGCATGAAGATCGGCTCGTCGTGCGTGCCGACGATGGTCAGGATGTGCTTCGATCCGTCGCCGGTGGTGAACCGGCCGGAGAAGCGTGGGCGGTCGTCGTCCACCGGGTCGAACCCCTGCTCGACGATCGCGATCGTGATGCCGTCGATGCCGATGACGGCGCCGTTCGCGGTGTCGAGGCGCTTCGGTTCAGCGGTGTTCAGCAGGGTGCCGGGCACCACCGCCCACTCGAACTCCACCGAGCCGCTGACCCCCTGGACGCAGCGCGCGACTTCGGCCCACGGCAGGCGGCCGGCGACGCCGGTGACCATCGCGTCCGTCACGGTCACCCGCCCGGACGGTGTCGTCCACGTCGTGACGAGCACGTTGGTGCCGGGCAGGTACTCGCGGGTGACCTCGGCCGACCGGTCCACCGGCCGGAGCGCTACGTGGCCGCCGTGTTCGCCGTCGAGGATCTGCGCGAACACGGGCGGTGAGTCCATCGAGGGGATCGGCAGCCAGTCGATCTGCCCGTCGCGGGCGATGAGCGCGACGGTCCGGCCGTCGCCGATCGCGCCGTAGGTGCGGAGCGGGGCGTACCCGTCGGTGCGTGCGTGGGTGTCGACCGCGTCGAGGGTGTCTTCGGTGCGCTCCGTCATGCACCCAGACTGCCCTGGCCCGAGGCACGACCATCAGGCGGACGTACCCCGCTGTGGAGGACACGGAACGGGCCCACAGCTGTGCACGACCCGCGACACGCCCGGGTGAGTTGCGCACCCCGGGCGTGTCGCACTACTGTCGCTCTCCTGCCCATCCGCAGGACGCCAGCGGCATCAACGTCGTCGGCAGGACGCCAGCGGCATCAACGCCGCCGGCAGGAACGCCAGCGGCATCAACGCCGCCGGCAGGAACGCCCGCCCCGGGCACACCGGAAGGACCGCGCATGCGCGCCGTGCAGCACAACGAGGAGCGCGTCGAGCTCCAGCTCGACGCGACCGCCGTGCTGCCCGAACCGCAGCAGCAGTGGTCCCTCCGCTATCCCGCGTAGGCACGGAACGTCCCACGACGCCCCGTGCCCACCCGGCCCGGGGCGTTCGTCGTCCTGCTCATCCTCGCCACGTCGCGCTCGACGTCGCCCGGAGCGCAGGCCGGACACCGTCCGGACCGTCATCGAAGACCGTCCAGACGACCGTCCAGACGACCGTCCTGAAAGCGAGACGAAGCAATGAAGAAGATCAACGACCGGCTGCTGAGTTGGGCCTCGATGCTCGAGGACAACACCGAGCAGCAGGCCCGCACGACCGCACGCATGCCGTTCGTGTTCCCGCACCTGGCCCTGATGCCCGACGCCCACCTCGGCCTCGGCGCCACCGTCGGTTCCGTCATCCCGACGCTCGGCGCGGTCATGCCGGCTGCCGTCGGCGTCGACATCGGCTGCGGCATGATCGCGGTCCGGACCCAGTTCACCGAGGCCGACCTGCCCGACGACCTGCAGGAGCTGCGCGAGCAGATCGAGCGCGCGATCCCGCTGTCGGCGGGCGCGTCGAACCGCACGATCGTCGCGACCGCCGAGCCGCGGATCGCCGAGCTCGAGGCGATGGCCGACGCCGCCGGGTTCGACCCCGCGCAGGCGCACGGCGGCTGGCGCAACCAGCTCGGCACGCTCGGTTCCGGGAACCACTTCATCGAGGTCTCCCTCGACGAGCAGGACCGGGTCTGGCTCTTCCTGCACTCCGGATCGCGGGGCGTCGGCAACAAGATCGCACAGCGGCACATCACGGTCGCCAAGCGGCTGATGGAGCGCTGGTGGATCCA
Organism: Curtobacterium sp. RIT-PI-V; assembly: GCF_025642935.1. Classification (NCBI taxonomy): domain Bacteria; kingdom Bacillati; phylum Actinomycetota; class Actinomycetes; order Micrococcales; family Microbacteriaceae; genus Curtobacterium; species Curtobacterium sp. RIT-PI-V. The sequence continues at coordinate 30,591 of NZ_JANZKM010000033.1, read as the reverse complement.
GCTGGCGGACCCCGACCTGGCCTACCTGGTCGAGGGCACGCCCGAGTTCGACCGGTACATCGCCGAGCTGCGGTGGGCACAGCACTTCGCCCTGCTCAACCGCGAGGAGATGATGGACCGCGTCGTGCGGCAGCTGTCCGAGGTCGTCGGTACCCCCGTCGACGAGCAGGAGCGGATCAACTGCCACCACAACTTCACGCAGCGCGAGATGCACTGGGGGAAGTCCGTGTGGGTGTCCCGCAAGGGAGCGATCCAGGCGACGGCCGGACAGGCCGGGCTGATCCCCGGGTCGATGGGCACAGCGTCGTACGTCGTCGAGGGCCTCGGCAACAAGCCGTCGCTCGAGTCGTCGCCGCACGGTGCCGGCCGGCTGTTCTCGCGGAGCGCCGCACGGCGGACCTTCACGCACGACCAGCTGCGCGAGGCGATGGTCGGCATCGAGTACCGCGACACCGACGCGTTCCTCGACGAGATCCCGGGCGCGTACAAGCCGATCGACCAGGTCATGGCGGATGCGTCGGACCTCGTGTCGATCCGGCACACGCTGCGGCAGGTCGTCAACGTGAAGGGGGACTGACGTGACGGTCGCGACCCTGCCCGACGTCCTGCGCGCCGTCGAGTCCGCGTGGGTGGCGCGGCCCGAGCGTGACGTCTCGTGGCCGGCCCCGCATCCGGACCGCGATCCGTTGGACGAGGAGTACTCCCGCGTCACCGACCCCGAGCGGTACCTCGTGATCGGTGCGCGCGTGGCCGTCTGGGTCGAGGTGCTCGTCGACCTCGGCCTGGCCGAGCGGACCACGCGGCCCGACGGCGTCCTCCGGCTCGTCCCGGCCGTCGACGGCGCGCTGCCGCTCGACGTCGACGTCAGGTCGATGGACGGTCTCCCGGGCACCGCCGTCGACCTCTCCGTCGGCGACCCGGCTGCCGTGGTCGGATCACAGCCGAACTGCGGGTGCGATGCGTGCGACGACGGCTCCGAGACCCTGCTCGAGGCGGTCGACGAGATGTTCGTCGGGATCCTCGGTGGCGGCTTCGTCCTCATCGACTCGAAGCACTCGTGGATCCTCGCGACGGCGGACGGCTGGAGTGCCACGGGCAACACCGGGGACGTCGCTGCGGCGGTCGCCGCAGCGCGGCGCGGCGAGCGCCGTCGGGGGCGGCGCACCCTGGTCGGCGCGGCCTGGTGGGTGCGCTGACGACGGTGCAGACGGGAGGCGCGGATCGGACCCGCCCCGCGCCTCCCGTCTGGTGCCGGGCAGCGTCCACTGCCCGGCGCGGCCCGGACAGACCGGCCCGCGTCGGGCACGCTTGACCGGATGAGCGACACAGCAGAGCACGCAGCACGGGAGACCGGACGACAGGTCCGACGAGCGGCGGACAGCCGCTGGTTCGAGCTGACCGCTCGCGCCGGCTTCGTCGGCAGCGGCATCGTCCACCTGCTGATCGGGTACCTCGCGATCCTGCTCGGCATCGGCAACGCGTCCTCCGGCGGTGAGACCGACCAGTCCGGAGCACTGCAGCAGATCGCCGCCGTTCCGGGCGGGGTCTTCCTGCTCTGGCTGATCGCGATCGGCACGGCAGCACTCACCGTGCGGCTGATCGTCGAGGCCGTCGTCGGCGGCCGGTCGGACAGCACGCGCGGGTGGCTCGCCCGGGCGAAGGACGTCGCGAAGGCCGTTGTCTACGGCATCATCGCGTACTCGTCGGCGTCGTACGCCCTCGGTGCCGGGTCGAGTTCCAGCAGCTCGTCGCAGAGTGCCGCGGCGAAGACCCTCGCGACGCCCGGCGGGGTGTTCGTGCTGCTCCTCGCCGGCGCGATCGCGGTCGCCGTCGGCATCGGGCTCGTGGTGATCGGATGCCGGCGGACGTTCCGGAAGCAGATCACCCGACCGTCCGGTGCCCTCGACCGGGTGGTCACGGTGCTCGGGGTCGTCGGGTACGTCGGCAAGGGCATCGCCGTGGTCATCGTCGGTGTGCTCATCGGTGTGGCCGGACTGCGGAGCGACCCGGACCAGGCGACGGGATTCGACGCGGCATTCGACGCCGTGCGCTCGATGCCCGGCGGCGTGTTCGTCCTGGTCGCGATCGGCATCGGGTTCCTCGCCTTCGGCGTCTACAGCTTCTTCCGCGCGCGGTACGCCCGCCTCTGACGTGCCGGGCGAGCTCAGTCCGTCTGGGGGAGCACGGAGCCGACGCCGGTAGACCGGTCCGATGAGCACCAGCGCGACGACCGGACCCGTGACCGTCTTCTCCGACGCCCGGGCGGTCCTCGCCGAGAGCATCGTGTGGGATCCGTCGGCGCAGCTCCTCCGCTGGACCGACATCACCCTCGGCACCCTCGTCACCGCGCAGTCCGACGGCACCGTGGTGTCGACCGTCCCGCTCCCACCGCCGCTGGCGAGCTTCCAGCCGCGGGCCTCCGGCGGGTTCGTCGCGGCCCTCGGCGACACCGTCGTCGTGACGGACGAGCACGGGGCGATCGAGCGTGAACTCACCCGCGTCGAGCACGCCACGGCCGGGCTCCGGTTCAACGAGGGCAAGTGCGACCCGTTCGGCCGGTTCCTGGTCGGCAGCATGAACCTGACGACGGGCGAGCCGGACGGCGCGCTGTACTCGGTCGAGGCCGACGGCACGACGCGGCTGCTCCGTGGCGGCTTCGGCGTGACGAACGGCTTCGAGTGGTCGGACGACGGCACCGTGATGTACGTCACCGACACGAGCGCATCGACGATCTACCGTGGGTCGTACGGTCCGGACGGCGAACTCGGCGAGCTCGAACCGTTCGTCGTCGGTCACGCCCACGACGGTCTGGTCCGCGACGACGAGGGCTGCTCCTGGAGCGCGATCTACGGCGGCGGCCGGGTGGAGCGGTACGGCCCGGACGGATCGCACCTCGAGACGGTGGAGCTGCCGACCCCGAACGTGACGTCGGTGGCCTTCGGCGGCCCCGACATGTCGACGCTGTTCGTCGCCTCGGCGCGGGAGAACCTCACCGAGGAGCAGCTGGAGCAGCACCCGTCCTCGGGGGCGATCCTGGCCGTGCCGACGCGGGTGCACGGGTTCCCCGCGAACACCTTCAGCGGCTGACCGGGCGGGAGCGCACGCAGCGTCGGGGTCCGCAGGTATCGTGGGCGCTCGCCCGACCCGAGGAGACCCACGTGAACGACGAGCGCACGGCAGCGACCCCGGACCCGGGAGGCGAACTCGCGAAGGCGGAGGACGCCGACGTCACCGTCGAGGTGGACCGGGTCGCGGTCGACGGCACGTACGTCCGCGTGAGTTCGATCGGGGAGCCGGGGGAGCGGGCGTTCCTGCTCGTCGCCGGCCTCGGCATCGCGGCCACCTACTACGAGCGGCTCGCCCCGCACCTCAACGAGAACGGCCCGGTGCACGCCCTCGACCTGCCCGGCTTCGCGGGCGTCCCCCGGTTCCGCGGGAAGGTCTCGATCGAGCGCTACGCCGATGCCGTCGAGAAGGTCATCGACGACCTCGGCCTGGTCGACCCGGTCCTGGTCGGCCACTCGATGGGCACCCAGGTCGTGACCGAGGTCGCGGCGCGTCACCCGGAGATCTCGGACCTCGTGCTCATCAGCCCGGTCGTCGACTCGCACGCGCGCACGGTCCGCCAGTCCGCGTTCCGGTTCCTCCGTTCGACGCTGCACGAGCCCTCGGCGGTCCGCTGGCACGGCATCACGGCGTACGCGCTGTGTGGCTGGCACTGGTTCTCGAAGGTGCTGCCCCGGATGATCGCGTTCCCGATCGAGGAGCGCGCGGCCCACGTGCAGGCGCGCACGCTCATCGTCCGCGGCGAGCACGACGCGATGGTCCCGCGGGACTGGATCCGCCGACTCGCGCGGGTGTTCCCCTACGCGGTGCTGCGCGAGGTCGTCGACGGCGCCCACTCCGTGATGCACGCCCAGGCCGACGCGGTCGCGCAGCTGGCGGTCGCGCACGTCGACCACCGGCTGCCGGACCGCGGGGTCGGTTCGCTGCAGCGGGTGCGCGACGACTCGACGGCCTCGGACCTGTCGCGTCTCAGCCCGAGCGAGGCGTGGATGCTCGTGAAGTCGCGCTTCGTCGAACTGGTCGGCATGGCGAGGAAGGACGACGAGACGCTCGAGGCGGCGAAGTCCGCCCACGCGGTCGCGATGGCCGACGGGGACGACCTGCCGGTCGACCCTGCCGACCGCAAGGCGGTCGTCGACGCGGTCGCACCCGAGGCCGACCCGAACCGCTGACACCGGGTACTGCTCGCGACGCACAGGAGGCCCGGTGCCGGTTCCGTGAACCGGCACCGGGCCTCCCGTCGGTCGCGTCCAGGGCGACCTGTGCGCCGGTCAGGCCGTGATGCGGCCCGGCAGCATGTCGGGCGTCAGCGCGTGCGCCTCGGCGAGGACCTTGCGGGCCTCGTCGGTCTTGTCCCACACGTTCCAGAGCAGCACGCCGCGCACGAGGTCGTCGTCGTCCAGGTAGTAGACGACGCCGGTGACGGTCGGGTCCTGCCAGTCCTCGACGGTGCGGAGCTTCGTGGAGACCTGCCCCACCGCTTCGTACCCCATGTCGAAGACGTCGGAGTAGAACATCGGCGTGTGGTCGTAGGTCTCGTCGGCGTCGGCGAGGTTCCGACCGGCCTGGCGACCCTGCTGCTGCGCGTTGTCGACGTGCTCGACCCGGCGGGTCCCGAGGATCCGGTCCGGGTACTCGGCGACGTCGCCGGCCGCGAAGACCGAGTCGTCGTCGGTGAGCAGCGTCGACGAGACGACGATGCCGTCGCGGACGGTCAGGCCGGCGTCGGCGGCGAGCTGGGTGGCGGGCTCGATGCCGAGTCCGGCGACCACGGCGTCCGCCTCGAGCACGGAGCCGTCGTCGAGCGCGAGCGTGACCCCGTCGGCCGTCTGCGTGCCGGACTCGACCCGGCGGCCGAGTCGGAGGTCCACGCCGGCGTCGACGAAACGCTGCTGGAAGGCACGGGCGAGGTCGTCCGGGAACATCCGTCCGCCCACGACCTCGTCCGGGTCGACCAGGGTGACGCGGGCGCCGTTCTGCACGACCCCGGCGGTGATCTCCTGGCCGATGTAGCCGCCACCGACGACGACCACGTGCGCCCCGGCGTCGGCGAGCTCGCGGAGCTTCCGGTAGTCGTCGGCGCTGCGGTAGTCGAGCACGCGGTCCGAGGGCTCCAGACCGGGCAACCCGCGGGGCTTGCCGCCGGTCGCGATGAGCAGCCGCTCGTAGCCGTGGGTCTGGCCGTCGGCCGTGGTCACGGTCTTCGCGGCACGGTCGATCCCCGTCACCGCGGTCCCGAGGACGAACGACGCCCCGGTCTCCTCGGTGTGCAGGTCGACCTTCTCGTCCCAGCTGAAGTCCGGGTCGGTCCACAGCTTCTTCGACAGGGCCGGGCGGGCGTAGGGCCGGTCGACGTCCTCGCTGAGGATGCCGATCGTGCCGTCGGCGTCGAGCTCGCGGACACCGCGGGCGGCGGCGTCGGCGACCATCCCGCCGCCGATGATGAGGTATCGGTAGTCGGTCACGGTGCCTCCTGGCGTCAGATCGTGGCGACCGAGCCGGAGTCGACCCGGTAGTTGGAGCCGTTGACGAAGCTCGCCAGGTCGGAGCAGAGGAACGCGATGACGTTCGCGACCTCTTCCGGCTCACCGCGGCGCTTCAGCTCCATGTAGGGACGTTCCTCGTCGAGGAAGCTCGTGATCGCGTCGTCGAAGCTCTGGTTCGTCTCCTTCGCCCGCTTGTTCATCATCGCGTCCGTCATGGGCGTGTGGATGAAGGCGGGGCTGACGGTGTTCACGAGCACGCCCTCCTGCGCGTAGGTGCGCGACAGGCCCTTCGCGAACGACAGGACCCCGGCCTTCGCGGCGCAGTAGGGCAGTTCGTCGTCGTAGGGCTGCGAGGCGTCCTCGGACACGAGGTACACGATCCGGCCCCAACCGCCCTGCCGCAGGTCGCTGATGAACTCGCGCGTGATGCGGACAGGACCCATCAGGTCGACGTCGATGGTGTCGGCCCAGCCCTGCTCGTCGATCTCGTGGAACAGCCCTTGCGCGCCGGTGACGCCCGAGGACTGCACCAGGATGTCGATCGCGCCGACGGCGTCCCGCACCTTGCCGTGCAGGTCCGCCAGGCTCGCCGCGCTCGTGACGTCGGCGGCGAACGCGTGCAGTCTGCCGAGCGGCGCCTCGAGTTGATCGGCGCTGTTGTCGAGCTGCGCCTGGTCGAGGTCACTCACGACCACGGTCGCACCCTCTGCCAGGAGGATGCGAGCCGTGTTCCAGCCGATGCCGGAGTCGGCACCGAAGACGAGAGCGGTCTTGCCCTGGATGCCGAGGTCCACGGGGCCCGCTAGGCGTGCGCCGAGGCGTCGGCGACGGCAGGCGTCGTGGCGGAGGCCAGCGGCGTGCTCGGTGCGCGGTTCTCGGCCGAGACCATCCACGCGAGCTGCTCGAGGCGCTCGATGAAGCCGTGGAGCAGGTCCGCGGTCGTCGGGTCCTCTTCGTCGACCTCGTCGTGCACGTCGCGCATGGTGCCGGTCGCCTGGTAGAGGCGGAGCGTCACCTGGTCGATGGCGTCGTGCGTCGTGATCTCGCCGTCGGGGAACTGGTCGAGGTGGCTCGACGCCGCGACCGTGCTCGAGCGTCCGTCCGGCACGGCGTACAGGGCGCGCATGCGCTCGGCCGTGTCGTCGGCGAACTCGCGTGCGGCGTCGACGATCTCGTCGAGCTGCAGGTGCAGGTCGCGGAAGTTCGTGCCGAGGATGTTCCAGTGGGCCTGCTTGCCCTGGAGGTGCAGGTCGATGAGGTCCACGAGGACCGCCTGGAGGTTCTTGGCCATCTTGTCCGAAGCGTGCATGATGGTGGCTCCTTTCGCGTCGGTGACCCTTCTGGTCTACGCGGTGCGGCCGAGACCACTCTCAGTGCGCACGGAACTGCACTGTCCCCCGGGGCGTGCTCGCGGCGGTCAGTGCGCCGGTGCCGGGTCGACCTGGTCGACGGCGCCGCGCATCTGCTCGAGGAACGACGCGACGATGCGGGCCTCGGACGCGGGCAGTCCCTCGGCGATCGACATCATCCTGCGGTGCATGATGCCGAGGGTCGCGCGGACCTCGTCGTCGGTCTCGGTCGTCGGGGTGATCACGAGCGCTCGACGGTCGGTGGGGTGCGGGTCGCGGCGAACGTGGTTCGACTTCACCAGGCGGTCGATCAGGATCGTGGTCGAGGCCGACGAGATCTTCAGGTAGGCGGCGAGGTCCTTGGGGCTGACGCTGCGGCCCGAGCGCTGCGACTGCAGCAGGAACCGCACGGCGAGCAGGTCGGTCTCGCCCATGCCCATCGAGTCGCGGGTGCGGCGGCGCATCGCGGTCTCGGCGGCCCGGTAGCGACGCAGGGCGTTGAGCACGGCGACCCCGCGCTGGGTCGCGTCGTCGTCGGGGAACCAGTACCCGGACGCCTCGGTGATCTCCTGCGTTGCCATTGCCACAGGCTAGTCCGTCTCGTATGGAGGCCGTCTAGCGAATTCCTGTGGGTGTGCCTGTTCCGTTCGCGCGTGCAGGACGGGAGGCCCGTGGCGGGGTCGCCACGGGCCTCCCGTCCGTCCTGTGGTGCGGTCGACCGCACCCGGTCGCTCTACGCGGCGGCCTGCTCGGTCGATGCGTCGGCGAGCGCGTTCAGCGCGCCCTGGACGAGCGAGGTGACCTCGGCGTCCTCGCGCGGGTGGGTCTCCGCGAAGCGGACGACCGACTGCGGGATCGCGACCTTGACGTCCTCGAGCACCTTCGCGCCGGCGATGCCGGCGACCTTGCGGGCGTCGTCGTGGGCCCACACGCCGCCGTACTGCCCGAACGCGGAACCGATGGCGGCGAGCGGCTTGCCGGACAGCGGCGAGGCGCCGAACGGACGCGATGCCCAGTCGAGGGCGTTCTTCAGCACGGCCGGGATCGTGCCGTTGTACTCGGGGGTGACGAGCAGGACGGCGTCCGTGGCGGCGATCGCGTCGCGGAAGGCGACGGCTGCGGCCGGCGGGGTGTCGCCGTCGATGTCCTCGTTGTAGAACGGCAGGTCGACGATGCCGTCGAACGTGGTGACCTCGATGCCCTCCGGCGCGTGGTGTGCCGCGGCCTCGGCGAGCTTGCGGTTGATGGAGTCGGCACGGAGGCTGCCGACGAGTGCGAGGACGTTCGTCATGGTGATCCTTCTGGTTCGAGACGTTGTTCTGGGACGGAAAGGTGTCTGCGACAACCAATCCGAGCGTACGGCGTGCTATTCCCAGACCGCTGGGTACGGTGGCGACGTGAGCACGCTTCGGACGCCGGCCAGCACGCCCCGCACGACGAACCCGGACTGGTGGCGCGACGCCGTCGTCTACCAGGTCTACCCACGCAGCTTCGCGGACTCGAACGCCGACGGCCTGGGCGACGTCGCGGGCATCACCAGCCGCGTGCCCTACCTGGCGGCGCTCGGCGTCGACGCCCTCTGGCTCTCGCCGTTCTTCCCGTCACCCCTCGCCGACGGCGGGTACGACGTGGCCGACTACCGGGCGGTCGATCCGCGACTCGGCTCGCTCGCGGACCTGGACGCCCTGCTCCGGTCCGCGCACGAGCACGACCTGCGGGTGATCGTGGACATCGTGCCGAACCACACCTCGGACGAGCACGAGTGGTTCCGCGCGGCGCTCGCGTCCGCGCCGGGGTCGCCGGAACGGGCGCGGTACGTGTTCCGCGACGGAAGCGGTCCCGCCGGGGAACTCCCGCCGAGTGACTGGGTGTCGAACTTCGGGGGAAGCGCCTGGACCAGGGTGCCGGACGGTCAGTGGTACCTGCACCTCTTCGCGCCCGAGCAGCCCGACCTGGACTGGTCGAACCCGTCCGTCCGTGCGGATTTCGAGGACACGCTGCGCTTCTGGTCGGACCGCGGGGTCGACGGGTTCCGGGTCGACGTCGCACACGGCCTGGCGAAGGACCTGTCGACGCCGTACCGCGCATCGAACGAGCACGCGCTGCCGCTCGACGGCTCCGACCCGCTGTACGACCGCGACGAGGTGCACGAGGTCTTCGCGTCCTGGCGCACCGTGCTCGACGAGTACGACCCGCCCCGGGCCGCCGTCGCCGAGGCCTGGGCGCCGGCACCGCGACGCGTCCTGTACGCCCGGCCCACCGAACTCGGGCAGGCGTTCAACTTCGACCTGCTCGAGGCACCGTTCGAGGCCGCTGCGTTCCGGCGCATCATCGAGCGGAACCTGGCGGCGTCCGAGCAGTCCGGCGCGTCGAGTACCTGGGTGCTGTCGAACCACGACGTGGTTCGGCACGCCAGCCGGTACGGCCTGCCGGACGACACCGACACCGACGCGTGGCTCCTGACGGACGGCACGACGCCCGAGCTCGACCGGGAGCGGGGCCTGCGCCGAGCCCGCGCCGCGACCCTGCTGATGCTCGCGCTGCCCGGGTCGTCGTACGTCTACCAGGGCGAGGAGCTCGGCCTGCACGAGGCCGCCGCGATCCCGCGTGACCAGCTGCAGGACCCGAAGTGGCTCCGCTCCGGACACACCGTGAAGGGCCGGGACGGGTGCCGTGTGCCGATCCCGTGGACGACCTCCGGGCCGTCGTTCGGTTTCGGGAAGGTCGCGCCGCTGCTGCCGCAACCGGCTGACTTCGGGTCGTCGTCGGTGCAGGCGGAGGACGGCGATCCCGCGTCCACCCTGACGCTGTACCGGGCGGCGCTCGACGCGCGTCGCCGGTTGCAGCAGGGCGAGGAACTCACCTGGCTGGACGCCCCCGACGACGTGGTCGCCTTCGCCCGGCACGACGGGTGGCGGTCGGTCACGAACCTCGGCACGACGCCCGTGCCGCTGCCGTCGGGGGACGTCGTGGTCGCGTCCGGGCCGCTCGGTGCCGCGGCCGGCGTGCTGCCGGGCGAGACGACGGTCTGGTTGGCCTGAGCGGACCGGCTCCGTCCGTTCTTCCTCCACAGCCAGGAGGCCCGTGGCTGCGTTCCACAGATCGGCTTCGGTCCGACCTGCGGTGGCCGCTCGATCGCGACGATCGGGACATGACAGAACCCACTGCTCCGACATCCGTCCCGGACCCGCTCCGGTCGCGGGCTGCCCGTCGCTTCGCGACGGTGTGCACCGCGCTGACCGCCCTCGCCGTCCTCGCGGCTCCTGCGATCCTGCCCACCGGCTCGAGTGCGGCGGCACTCGACTTCCCCTACGACAACTCGTTCACCAGCGCGGCCGGTGGCACCCTGAGCGGTGACGCCGCGATCGTCGACGACCGTCTCCGCTTGACCGACGACGTCCGGAACCAGGCCGGGGCGTGGTCGACGAACGACACGTTCCCGTCGGACACCGGGCTCGAGATCGCGTTCGACTACGCGATGCACACCGACGAGGACGACCCCGGCGCGGACGGCCTGCTGCTCTTCCTCGCCGACGGCGCCGCCGCGCAGGGCGTCGGGGCGTTCGGCGCCGGCCTCGGGTACGCCTGCCGGAGCACGCAGACCGAGGGTGGCGGACAGCCGTGCGACCTGCCCGGGGTCCCGGGTGGGTTCGCCGCGATCGCGATCGACCACTACGGCAACTTCTCGTCGCGGATCAACGGCTCGGGCCCCGGCGCGCAGGCCGACCACGTCGTGGTCCGCGGGTCCGGCAACGGGAACGACGGCTACCGCTACGTCGCGGGGGCTCCGGCACCCGGCGGCACCGTGACGACCGGCTCGACGCCGCGCACGGTCCGCGTCACGCTGCTGCCGGGCGAGGACGGCGAGCTCACGCTGACGGTACGATTGCAGGTCGGTCAGGTGATGCGCACCGTGCTGGACGGGGTCCCGCTGCACGGCGACGGACAGGTGCCGATGCCGAGCACGCTGCGGCTCGGGTTCGCGGGCGCCACCGGCAGCCACGTGAACACGCACGAGATCGACGCCCTCCGGGTCCGGAAGCCGGCGGACCTGTCCGTGGAGCACGACCTGCCCGCGACGTCCGTCGCCGGCAGCCCCGTCCGATACACCGTGACCGCACGGAACCCCGGTCCGAACGACGCCGAGCCGAGCCCACTGCGGGTGGACGTCCCCGAGGGCATCGAGGACGCCACCTGGACCTGCGCGCCGGCAGCGGGTTCGGGCTGCGCCGTCGCCTCAGGCGCGGGCGACGTCGGGACGGACCTCGCCCTGCCCCGCGGCGGATCAGCCGTCGTCACCGTCGAGGGGCGCATCGCCGACGGTGCCGAGGGGCCGCTCGAGAGCGTCGCGACCATCGCACCGCCGTCGTCGATGTCCGACACGAACGAGGCCGACAACACCTCGCGGGCGAGCACCACCGCCGTGGCCGCCGTGGCCGCGGCGCACGTCGCGACGGACAAGTCCGTCTCACCCACGACCGTCGAGCCCGGCGACGAGGTCGTGTACACCGTGACCGCCCGGAACCGCGGACCAGCGGTCGCCCAGCAGGTCGGCGCGGTGGACGACCTGCCCGACGCGATGCGGTTCGTCGGGTCCGACGACGAATGCGTGGCCGAGGGGCAGCGGGTGACCTGCCGCTCCGAGGTCGCGCTCGCCGTGGGGGACACCCACGACTTCCGGCTCCGGGCCGTGCTCGACCCGGAGTACGGGGGCGACGGGTCCGACGTGGTGAACGTGGCCACGGCGACCTCCCCGACGGACCCGGACGGCGGCGACCCGTCGACCGAGGTCGCGATCGTCGTCGAGCAGGACGACCAGGGTCCCGCGCCGACTCCGTCCCCGTCCCCCGGACCCGAGGGCGCCGAGGCATCGGTGCCGGATGCTCCCCGCGGTGGCGACGGAGAGGGCGACCGGGGTCCCCGTGGCCCCGTCACCGACGCGGAGCCGCAGGCCGCACGGGGCGCCCTCGCCTACACCGGCGTCGAGGACCTCGGGCTGCTCGCCGCGCTCGCCGCGGTGGTCGTCGCGGTCGGTTCGACCTGCTGGTGGCTCGCTCGTCGGCGTGGACGGCGGTCGGTGGTGACGGACGACCAGCCACGGTCCTGATCCAGCGGTGGGGTGGCGTCGTCCGGGCGACGCCACCCCGGCCGGCATTCGAGCATGCTCAGTGCTGCGCAGCCCCCGGCGGTCGGTCGGCTGCCACCGCGGCGGTAGGATCGATCTCACGATCCGCATGCCTGAAAGAGGTCCCGTGTCCGACACCGTGGACGACGCCACCACCGTGAGCGAGGCGACCCAACGCGCGCGGTACTGGCCGATCCCGATCCTCCGGGCGGCGCCCGCCGCGGTCGTCGCGCTCGTCATCACCTTCTCGACGAACCACGCCGCCGGCTACGGCCTGCTGTTGTTCGCGGGCTTCGCGCTGGTCGAAGGGCTCGTGCTCCTGTGGGCCGGCGTCGCGCGGCTCCCGCTCGACGGTCGGTCCCGCCGCACCACGTTGCTGCAGGCCGTCATCACCCTGCTCGCCGCCGTCGCCGGGTTCGCCGGCAACGGCCTCGGGCTGCCGGCGTTCATCTCGGTCATCGTCGCCTTCGCGGTGCTCACCGGGGCGCTCGAGCTGGCACAGGGTCTGCGGGCTCGTCGTCGTTCCCCTTTCGCGCGCGACTGGACCACGATCGGCGCGCTCACCCTGCTGCTCGCGATCGCCTTCCTCATCACCCCGCCGGACTATTCGCAGCAGCTCGGTGGTGTGGAGCAGGTCACCGGCACGCTGGACGCCTCGATCGTCCTGGTCGGCCTGCTCGGCGCCTACCTCGCCATCACGGCGGTCTTCCACGTGATCGCCGGCCTCTCGCACAAGTGGGGCACGGCCACGCCGGCCGTCGCCCCGGACGGAGCACCACACGCATGACCACCCCCAGCCGTCGTGACCGTCTGCGCCCGGTCGAGCTCCTCGGGATCTCCGCGATCATCGCGGTGTTCACCGGGCTCGTCGTGCTGTTCTCGACGCGGGAACTGCAGCTGGCCGTGATCTTCCTCGGCGTCGCGTTCATCGTCGTCGTCGTGGTGCTGGCGATGCTCCAGCTCGCGTCGACCAGTGACCAGGACGACAACGACATGCTCGGCGGGCACAAGACGCCCGGCGACGGCGAGGGCGACGACTTCCACTGATCCACGGCGGGCGCCGCCGATCGCAACGCGGTCACGGACACGCCCGGGATCACTTTTCCGCCACGGTCCTGTCAGGATCGCGCGTCCTGCCGACACCTCTGGGTGAAGGAGGTGGGATGTGGACGTGACGACCGACACGGACGAGGCGCTCGTCCGCGCGATCGCGCAGGGGGACACCGGTGCGCTCGCACGGGTGTTCGACCGCTACGCCGCCACGCTCACCCGGTACGCCTGGGCACTCGTCGACGACCGGTCGGACGTCGAGGAGGTCGTGCAGGACACGTTCCTGACGCTCTGGCAGCGGGCGGTGGCGCTCGAGCTCCCGGCCGACACCGTGCTGCCCTGGCTGCTCGTCGTCTGCCGGAACCACGCGTTCAACACCGGGCGCAAGCAGGCCCGTCGGCGCGCGGACGAGCTGCCCGAACACCTCTCGTCGCCGGCCGAGCACGACGAGGCCCGCGGGACCCTGCGCTGGGTCCGGGCCGAGATGGCCGCGCTCCCCGACGTCGACCGCCGCATCTGCGAGCTCTGCCTGCTCGAGGGGCACTCCTACGCCGAGGCCGCCGAGCTGCTGGGCCTCAGCGTCGGGGCGGTCACCCAGCGCGTCTCGCGCAATCGACGCCGACTCAAGAAGGTGGTGATGCACGATGAACACTGAGCCTCCCGAGGGAGACGACCTGCAGCGCATGCTCGTCTCGATGAAGCAGCACGTCCTCGAACGTGCCACCCCGCGTCCGAAGCGCCGCCGCGGTCGGTCGGGGATCGTGATCGGCGTCGTCGCGCTGCTCGCCGTCGGCACCGCCACCGGAGCCGTCGCGCTGACGCTCTCGCAGCAGGACACCCCGGTCGCCGCACCCACCCAGACGCAGGCGCCCGAGCCCTCGCCGACGGCCACCATCCCGAGTTCCGCACCGATCACGGGTGCCCCGACTCCGACGGCCACCCCGACTCCGACGGCCACCCCGACGCGGACGCCCCGCGCGGACGTCCGGATCCCGGGCGACTGCTTCCTCCTCGTACCGGACGCGGACTACAGCCGGTTCTTCGGGGCAGCGGAGCACACTTCCCAGATCCTCTCGCCCGGACTCTCCCGCGACCCGGACGGCAACGACCGCATCCAGGGCCTGCGCGGCGAGCGTGAGTCGCTGTCGTGCACGTGGCAGAACGACGGCGTCGAGTCGAACCTGGTGGTCGCGGTCGGGCGCACGGACGACATCGGTTCCGGCACCCCGGAGGACACCGTCGCGCAACTCGGTGGGTCGTGCGAGGACCGCCTCGGCGGCCGGGAGTGCCAGACCCACATCGGGGATGCGCAGGGGACCACGACCACGGCGACCACCCTCCTGCGCGACGGCATCACCGTCACGATCTACCAGACCGACTTCCCGACGGACGGGCTCCTGCCCGCGATCGTCGGGGAGATCTGGGGGGACTGACGGCCAGGAGGCTCGTGGCGGACCCGCCCCGTGCCTCCTGTCCGTCGGTGGGGTCCACCCACCGGCGCCGCGTCAGACGACGCGCGCGGCCACGATGTCGCGCGCCAGCGTCCGGACCGCACGGTTCGGCTCCGGACTCGTGCGGATCGCCAGGCCGATGCGGAGTGGTTCGACCGCGTCCTCGAGCTCGACGACCGCGCCGTCGTGCCGCACTCCGGAGTCCGGCACGACCCCGACCCCCAGCCCCGCCGAGGCGAACCGGATGACCGCGGGCATGTCGTTCATCTCGGCGACGATCCGCCGTCGGATCCCGAGCCGCTCGAGTGCGGCGTCCAGGATGATCCGGTTGCCGAACCCGTGCGCGGTGTCGACGAAGGGTTCGTCCGCGAGGTCGGCGAGCGACACCGAGCTGCGCCCGGCCAACGGGTGGTCCGACGCCGTGAAGACCCGGAACGGCATCTCGCGCAGCGGTTCGACCACGACGCCGGCCGGCACCGTCGGCAGCCCCGTGTACGCGAGGTCGAGCCGCCCGGCGACGAGGTCCTGCACGAGCCCGGTCGTGCCGGACGGCGAGGTCATGAGCTCCACGGTGACGAGTGGGTGCCGCCGCCGGAACCGCTGCAGCACGCCGGTCAGGTCGACGATGTCCATGCTCGTGAAGATGCCGAGCCGCACCCGTCCGCGCAGATCGGCGTCGTCCACGGTCGCCAGGTCGCGCATCCGGTCGAGCGACTCGAGCACGGCGCGGGCGTGCGGGAGCAGGTCCTCGCCGGCGATCGTGAGCACGAGGTGCCGGCCGGTGCGGTCGAACAGCCGCACGCCGAAGGTCCGCTCGAGCGAGGCGATCCCCGCCGACACTGTTGACTGCGCCGCCCAGAGCCGTTCGGCCGCGCGGGTCACACTGCCCTCGGCGGCGACGGTCACGAACTGTTCGAGCAGGCGGGTCTCCATCGCCCCATCATCGATCCGATCGATGGATGGCATCAAGAGCATCCGTTGGACTCGATGCACGGTGCGCGCGATCATCGGAGCATGTCAACCGTGACCGACACCCCGACGGGCGCGCTCCCCGCCATCGCATCCGCATCCGCGAGCGACCGCGTCCCGGCCCCGCGCGGCCGTCGTGCGCACACCCGTCGGCGCCACGGCTTCGGCTTCTGGGCCGTCGCCTTCGCGTTCCTGTCGGTGATGGCCTTCGCGACCGTCCCCGCACCGCTGTACGTCGTCTACCAGGCCCGGGACGGCTTCCCGACGTTCACCACCACGATCATCTTCGCCGCGTACGGCGTCGGGGTCGTCGGGTCCCTGTACCTGGCCGGACACCTCAGCGACGTGCACGGGCGGAAGCCGCTCATCCTCGTGTCGATCGCGCTCGAGCTCGTCGCCGCCGTGCTGTTCCTGGTCTGGAACGACGTCACCGGCCTCATCGTCGCGCGACTCGTGACCGGCCTCGGCGTCGGGACGCTCACCGCCACGGCGACCGCCCACCTCGGTGAGCTGCGGGTCCGCGCGACCGGTTCGTCCGACTCGGCGAAGGGCGCGAGCGTCGCCGCCGGTGCCGTGAACCTCGGCGGGCTGTCGCTCGGTGCCCTCGTCGGGGGTGCGCTCGCCGAGTTCGTCGGAGCGCCGCTCACGGTGCCGTACGTCGTGTTCGTCGTCGCACTGGCCGTGGCCTTCGTGCTCGTCCTCGTCGTGCCGGAGACCGTCGCCCGCCCCGAGACCCGCGTGGCCTACCGCCCGCAGCGCATGCAGGCGCCGGAGGGCAAGGCCGCCGCGTTCTGGGCAGCCGGTGCGGCAGCGTTCGCGGCCCTCGCGGTCCAGGGGCTCTTCACCTCGGTCGCCCCGACGTTCCTCGGCACCACCTTCCACGTCACCGACCGACTGGCGGCCGGTGCGACGACCTTCGGGGTGTTCGCCGCGAGTGCCGTCTCGCAGATCGTGTTCGCCCGACTCACGCAGCGCACGCAGATCCGGCTCGGCATGGTGCTCCTGGTCGGCGGCCTGGCGGTGCTCGCCGTCGCCGCGGTCCTGCTGCAGGTCGCCGGCTTCATCGGCGGTGGCGTCGTGGCGGGCGCCGGGGTCGGGCTGCTCTTCCGGGCCAGCATCGCGAGCGCCGGAGCCCTGGTCGGACCCGAGCGTCGGGGCGGGGTGCTCGCTGCCACGTTCCTCATCGCCTACGCCGGGCTGACGGTGCCGGTCGTGGCCGTCGGGGCGGCGCTCCTGGTGATCCCGACCCTGCCCGTCCTGATCGGGTACGTGGTGCTCGTCGCCGTCCTGGCCGTCATCGCCGGCACCCGACTGGCCGCGCGCGCCTGACGCGGGGCGGGCCTCCCGTCCGCCCGTCGCATCCCGGAACACGGTTCCGTCGTCCGGGTCGCGCGCCCGGCATACTGGGCGCGTGCCCCAGAACCGCAACCGTCCCGTGATCACGGGGATCGCGGCCGTGGTGGCCGCCGGTCTCCTCGCCGGCGGGTTGTTCCTGACGGCGCGGCAGGGCGCAGACGACCCGACCATCGGCACCGGATCGAGCTCCGGAACGCCGACCGACGCTGCGACCGCCTCCGGCGACGGCACCGTCACGATCACCCGCACCGGGCCGGACCTGCCCGGCGACACCACCCTGGCGCGGTGCGACTCCACGACCCAGGCGGCCGTCGCCCAGTACGACACCGCGGCGCTCGGCCGGGTCACCCTGCAGTGCGGCACGTCGGCACAGGGCTACGAGCACATCCGGCAGCGGCACACCGCCGACTGGCAGGAGGTCGTCGCGGGCCACGGTTCCCGCGACTGGGACGACGCGATGCTCACGGCCGTGCAGACGGCGCTGGTGTCGCCGCGAGCAAGGTTCCCGGTCGACGCCGGCGACGGCAAGGTCTGCTACGCGGCACCGGTGCGGTTCGACGACGGGTCGCGTCCCGATGCAGACCCGTTCGTGAAGGTCATCGTCTCCGCCACCACCGACCGTGTCATCACGGCGTACCCGACGCGCACCGACGACTGCTGACGCGGGCGCGGCGTGGGTGAGTGCGTCCGCACCTTCCGACAGAACACGCGTCGATCGACTCGTGCACCGTCGCAAAACGGGTGTGGCCCGCCGCACCAGCGACGAGCCAGCCACCCACACGGCACCCCTACGCGTGCACCTCGTGCTCGTGCCGCCGGTGCGACGCGGGCTCCAGCTGGAAGGTCGAGTGCTCCACGGGCACGTCGAAGTGCTCCGCCACGCACTGCTGCAGCTCGTCGAGGATCCGCGGAGCGTGCGCCGTCGAGAAGCACTCGTCGTCCACCACCACGTGCGCGGTCAGGTTCGGGACGCCCGTCGCCACCAGGGTCGCGTGCAGGTCGTGCACCGCGATGACGTGCTCGAGCTCGAGGATGTGTCCCCGCACGTCGTCCAGGTCGAGCCCCGGCGGCGTCGACTCGAGCAGCACGTTCGCGGTTTCGCGCAGCAGCCGGATCGCCCGCGGCAGGATGAGCAGGCCGATGAGGATCGCCGCGACCGAGTCCGCACGCTCCCACCCGGTCAGCATGAGCACGATCGCGGCGACGATGACGGCGACCGAACCGAGGGTGTCGTTGAGGACCTCGAGTCGGGCTGCACGCGAGGTGAACCCCTCGCCCGAGGCCCGCAGCAGCACGCCGTACGCCACGAGGTTGCCGACGAGTCCGATGATGCCGAACACGAGCAGTGGCCCGGAGTGGATCTCGGCGGGCACGAACAGCCGCTGGATCGCGGAGATGATCACGAAGACGCCGACCGCGAGCAGGATCGCCGCCTGGGCGGTGGCACCGAGCACCTCGGCACGTTGGAAGCCCCACGTGCGCTGCGTCGTCGGGCTGCGGCGGGCGAGCCGGGTCGCGACGAGTCCGATGCCGAGCCCACCGGTGTCGACGACCATGTGCCCGGCATCGACCAGCAGCGCGAGGGAGCCGGTGACGACGGCGCCGACGACCTCGGCCAGCAGGATCGTCGCCGAGATGCAGAACGCGATGAGCAGCGCGCGCTCGGACGCGTGCCCGTGCGAGTGCCCTGCTCCGTGGTCGTGACCCATGTGCCACATCGTAGGGATCCGCACCGACGACATGCCAGGATCGGGACGTGACCCGGTCGCCCTACGAGCTGTCCACACCATCCGACGTGCTGGCCCGGTTGCACCCGCGGCTGACGGCGTACTTCGGCGCGATCCCGCCCGGCCACGTCGGCCGCGGTGCAGGGGTGTTCGACGTCGTCGGCACACCGCGCCGGTGGCTGTGGCCGCTGCTCGCCTGGTTCGCCCGCGATTCCGTCATGTTCCCGGTCTGGGAACGGGACGTCCCGTTCACGGTCGAGAACCGCCCGGCACACGTCCGTCGCGGGCGTGCCGGACGGGAGGCCCGCCCCGCGGTCCGCGCGCACCGCACGTTCCGGTTCCGCGCCGGCAGCCGCACGATGGTGGACGCCATCACCGCCGAACCGGACGGCCTGGTCGACCACCTCGGTCGCCACGGGCGCGTCAGCGCCCGGCTCCGGGCGGAGGTCGACGCGCACGGGCCGGATGCGGGCGCCCTGCGCCTGGTCTCCACGCGCGTGACGTTCCGTGCGCTGGGACGCGAGGTGCGCCTCCCGGCCGCCCTGTCACCACGTGTGACGCTGACGGAACGATTCGATGACGAAGCCGACCTGCAGCGCGTGTCCCTGGTGCTCGCAGCGCCGGTACTCGGCACGCTGTACCGGTACGAGGGGGCGTTCCGGTACGAGATCGCGCCGGACAGGGAACGGGGATGAGATGAGCGACCAGAAGGGCCGCGTCGTGATCGCGGGAGCGAGCGGGTTCGTGGGGCAGTACCTGCGGGACGCCTTCACCGAAGAGGGCTACCAGGTCGTCACGGTCGGCCGGACGGGCGACGCGGTGTGGGGCAACACCCTGCGCATCCGCGCGCTCGTCGACGGTGCAGCCCTCGTCGTGAACATGGCGGGCAAGAGCGTCAACTGCCGGTACGGCCGACGCAACCGCGCCGAGATCATGCGCTCCCGGGTGGACACCACGCTCGAGCTCGCCGAGGCGATCCGCACCGCCGAGCACCCGCCGCCGCTGTGGCTGAACGCCTCGACCGCGACGATCTACCGGCACGCCGACGACCGCCCACAGGACGAACTGTCCGGCGAACTCGGCGAGGGCTTCTCGGTCTCGGTGGCACGCGCGTGGGAGGACGCCTTCTTCGGCGCCGACCTGCCGTCGACGCGCCGGGTGGCGCTCCGGATGGCGATCGTGTTCGGCGACGGCAGCGCGCTCGTGCCGCTCCTCCGGCTGGCGCAGACGGGCCTCGGCGGGCCGCAGTACGACGGCGCCTGGGTGCCGACGCGTTCCCGGCTTCGGGCGGGGACGTACCACCACCACCGGCCGACCCGCGGCCGACAGCGGTTCAGCTGGGTCCACATCGCCGACGTCCTCGGCTCGATCCGGTTCGTCCGCGACCACCCGGAGCTCGAGGGGCCGGTGAACGTGTCGAGCCCGAACCCGTCCGACAACCGGACCGTGATGGCGACGATCCGCGATGCCGTGGGGCGCCGGTTCGGACTGCCGACGCCGCGGTGGATGCTCGAGGTCGGTTCCTTCGCCATCCGCACTGAGACCGAACTGGTGCTCAAGAGCCGGTGGGTGGTGCCGACGCGGTTGACCCAGGCGGGTTACGCGTTCCGGTACCCGCACCTGCGCGGTGCGCTCGCCGGGATCATCGCGGAGCGTCGCCAGCACCGGGGCTGAGCACCGGCACCGGGATCCCGTCGACCGGCGTCGGCACCGGGACCGCGGAAGGCGACGAGTGCGACGGACCCGACGCGCGTGCCGGTCGCGACGACCACAGCACCGCCCCGACCACGACGGCGCCGGCGAGCACCTCGACCAGGTCGGGCACCTCACCGAAGGCCGCCCACGACGCGAGCACACCGACGACCGGCACGAGCATCGAGAACGGGGCGACCGTGCTCGACGGGTAGGTCGCCATCAGCCGCGACCAGATGCCGTAGCCGACCAGGGTCGCGACCAGCACGATGTAGAGCAGGCCGAGGTCGGCCGGCAGGGCCTCGGCGGTGAAGGCCGTGCCGAGTGCGGTGCCGATGCGGTCCGGCCCCTCGACCACGAACGACAGCACTGCCATCGGGATCGGCGGCACGACCGACCACCAGAGCGTCAGGTGCAGCGGGTTCGCGGCTCCTGCTCGCCGGGTCGCGACGTTGCCGATCGCCCACCCGAGGGCGCCGCACAGCGCCAGCACCACCGGCAGCAGGGCCGCCGTCTGTGACCGGTGCAGGGCGATCAGACCGAGGGCTGCGACCGCGATCGTCACGCCGATGACCTGACGGCCGGTGAGTCGTTCGCGCAGGAACACCCCGGCGAGCACGACCGTGAACGGCGCCGAGGCCTGCAGCACGAGCGAGGCGAGCCCGGACGGCATCCCCGACGCCATGCTCAGGTACAGGAACGAGAACTGCAGCACGCCGAGCC
Source organism: Curtobacterium sp. RIT-PI-V (assembly GCF_025642935.1). Classification (NCBI taxonomy): domain Bacteria; kingdom Bacillati; phylum Actinomycetota; class Actinomycetes; order Micrococcales; family Microbacteriaceae; genus Curtobacterium; species Curtobacterium sp. RIT-PI-V. The sequence goes on along the minus strand of NZ_JANZKM010000033.1, from coordinate 9,597 downwards.
CGAACCCGACGAGCAGCAGTCGCCCGAACGGGATCTTCGGCCGCGGCACGAACAGCAGCGTCGGGACCGCCAGGATCGTGAACCGCAGGGCCGCGAGCAGGAACGGCGGGAAGTGCTCGAGGGCGAGCGCCGTCGCGGGGAAGTTCAGGCCCCAGACGACGGCGACGACGAGGGCGAGGAGGCGGTCACGGGCGGTCATGGTCCGATCGTGGTGGCTCGGAACGTGTAGGACCAGCGAATTGTTCGCAACCGACGTTGTAGCCTCCCTGCATGGTCGACTTCGACGTGCACCTGCTCGCCGTCCTCCGCGAGCTCGCCGAACGCGGCAGCGTCACCGCCGTCGCCGAGGCCACGCACCGCACCCCCAGCGCGGTGTCGCAGCAACTGCAGACGCTGCAGCGGCAGGTGGGCGTCCCGCTCGTCGAGCGCGTGGGACGCGGCGTCCGGCTCACCGCCCACGGCGAGGTGCTGGCCGGACTGTCGACCGGTGTCGCCACGGCGATCGCCCGGGTCGACGCCGCGTGGCAGGAGCACCTGGGCGGCGCGACGGGCCGCGTCGACCTCGCGATCTTCCCGTCGGCGGCCGAACTGCTGCTGCCTGGAGTCCTCACCCGGATGCGCGCGCACCCCGGCATCGAGCTGGCCCTCGTCGACGTGGACGTCAGCGAGGGGGAGTTCGCACCCCTCGCCGCCGACCACGACATCGTCGTCGGACACCGGTCGGACGGGGTGCGGCCGGCGGACCAGGGATCGGTGGAGACGGTCCCGCTCCTGCGTGAACCGCTCGACGTGGCCCTGCCGCCGGGGCACCGGCTCGCCGGTCGTCAGCGCGTCGGGATCGACGAGGTCGTCGGCGAGACCTGGATCGGCGTGCCGGAGGGGTACCCGATCGACCGGGTCCTGCAGGCGATGGCAGCGGCGTCGGACGCACCGCCGAGCGTCGCCTTCCGGACGATCCACCTGCCCGTCATCGAGAACCTGGTCGCCGCGGGCCACGGCGTCGCGCTCGTGCCGCGCTACACCTCGGGTACCCGGGCGTCCGGCCGGTTCCACCTGGCCGAGCTGGCGGACGTGCGCGCGGGGCGCCGGATCGAGGCGCTGGTCCGCCCCGACCGTGCGGTCCGGCCCGTGGTGCGCACCGTCCTGGAGGCGCTGGTCGCCGAGGCCCTGGACGTCACCACCTGAGACGGTCGTGCCCACTGCCGGACGCACGCCGTGCCTCCCGGCCGCGTGGGCGCTGCGGCAGACCCGCTTCGTGAGCAGAAGCGGTCGGGTCCCGTGCCGCGACTCGATTTGTTCTGCTCACTCAGTGGGCGCCAGGGGCGTCAGCGCACCTGGATCGGGGTGCCGAGCGGCAGGAGCCCCGCGAGCGCGGTGATGTCGGCGTTGTGCATGCGGACGCAGCCGTGCGAGGCGGCGGTACCGATGCTCGAGGTGTCGTCGGTGCCGTGCAGCCCGATCTGTCCCGGGCCGCCACCGAAGGAGTTCAGCACATCCGAGAACGCGGTCGTACCGTAGGCGTACGGGCCGTACCCGGCGTTCGTCGGCGCCAGCAGCTCGGTCAGCGCGAAGCGGCCCGTCGGCGTCGGCGTCCCACCGGTACCCGTCGCGACGGGGTAGCTGTCGACGACCTTGCCGGCCTTGTAGAGCTCGAGGGTGTTGGTCGACGTCGTCACCACGATCGCGTACGGGTCGGCGGACAGGTCGACGGACGTCTTCTCCACCCAGCCGGTGCTGCCGTTCGGACGCTGCGCGAGCTGCACCTGCACCCACCCGTCCTGCTGCGCCACCACGAGGAACACGAGCGGGGCGCCGGAGGCCTGGGGGTTCGGCAGGGTGGTCGTGACCGCGCCGCCCGGGGCGGTGTGCACCGCGATCGACGCGCCACGGACCGCAGCGATCGTCGACGTCGCCGGGGCGTGCACGGCGTCCACCGGGCCGCGGCTCGCGGTCGGCGTCGGCGTCGGCGTCGGCGTCGGTCCCCGGGTCGCGCTCGCTGTCGGCGTGCTCGATGCGACCGGCGAGGGCGCCGAGGTGGGCGCGGCGGCCGGAGCGGACCACGGGCGCATCGCCAGGACGACGATCACCGCAGCGACGGCGATCGCCACGGCAGCGGCGAGCACCCCGGGGCGGAAGCGGGACGACGACGGTCGGGGCACGGTACGGCTCCTCGGTTCGGACGTGGCGACGGCGCCCGGCGTGGAACTCGCCGGACGCCGTCGGACGCCGCGGAGGACGTCGGTTCGGTCGGTGCTGCGGATCAGCCGGTGAAGGCCGCGTTGCCCGGGACCGGGACCGCGACGGGAGCCGGGTCGTCGATCGGGGTGGGGTCGGTGCCCGGCGTCGTCGGGTCGGCCACGATCGTCACGGCGAAGCTGACCAGGATGCCGCTGTCGTCCCCGCTCAGGATGAGGGCGACGTCGCCGGCCGGGATGTCGGCGCTGAACGTGGCGGTCCCGGTGACGTTGCCGTCCGCGTCGGCGGTGAAGACCTGGTCCGCACCGACGTACTCGAGGTCCGGCAGCAGGATCGCGGGCAGCACCTTCTCACCCGGCAGGAAGCCGGTCGCGGTGACCTGCACACCCGGGTCGCGGAGCGACGACTGCGTGGTCGGCGTCTGCACCCGGATCGTGCCGGTCGGCTCGGGGGTGAAGTAGGTGTTGTCCTGGTTCCGGGAGATCCCCGTGACCGTGCCGGTCCCGGTGAGCGTCACCGCGCCGTACGCGTTGATGGTGGCGTCCGGGGTGGTTGCCGCGAACTGGGCCTGGAAGGCAGCGAGGGTCGCCGCGGTGCCAGCGGCGATGGTGCCGACCGGCAGCGTGGCCGTCCAGGTGCCGTCGACGGCGGTGGGTCCGGTGGCCGAGGTGGTCAGGACGACGCCGTCGCCCGGGGCGTTGTCGGTCGAACCAGCGGTGTCGATCACCAGTGCGTAGCGGGCGTCACCCGACGCGATGAGGTCGGCGGTGCCGAGGCCGAGGCCCTCCCGCGATGCCTTCGCCGTGCTGCGGACGTCGGTGAGGTCGGTCGCGGCGCTGCCGGTCGTGGCGTGTGCGAGGAGCGTGCCGGTCGGCAGCGTCGCGCCGCTCGCGCCGAACGTCGGCGTGCCGCCCGTGGTGAACCAGGTCGCCGGGAAGGCGCCGCTCGTCCAGGTCGTGAGGTCGTCCGCGGCGACCCACTCGGTGCCGGCCGGCGTCGCGGCCCGGCTCTCGGGCGAGGCCTTCGCAGCGGTGCCCTCGCCCGCGGTGCCCGTGATGGACTGCTGGGACGCTGTGGGGGTCGGGCTCGGCGCGTTCTCGGCCGTGGCGACGCCCGGGAGGGCGACGAGCGCGGTTGCGAGCGCGGTCACCGCGACGGCGGTGGCGAGGGTGGTACGACGCATGGATGGGTTCTTCCGGTTCGGACACCCGAGCGGGGTGCAGCGCGGACCCGGTTCCGTGCTCCGCGACGTCGCGGTCCCCCCAGCATCCGACGCGAGCTTACGTGAGGAACCGTCGCCCGTCACGCGGATGTCCGGGAACGTCGAACGTCGGACGTTGGACGTCCGACGTCCGACGTCCGACGTCAGACGTCGAGGTGGTCGACCAGCTCGTCCGCCAGGCCCGTGTACGTCGCCGGCGTCAGGTTCGTCAGCCGTGCCTTCGCGCCGTCCGAGATGTCCAGGCCGTTCACGAACACGATGAGGTCCTGCTGGGTCACGCGCTTGCCGCGGGTGAGGTCCTTGAGCATCGCGTAGGGGTCCTCGATGTTCGACTGCCCGGCGGTGACCTCAGCGCGGATGACCGTCTGGATCGCCTCGGCGAGGACCTCCCAGTTGTGGTCGAGGTCGTCGGCGAGCTTGACCTCGTTCACCGCGATCTCGCCCAGGCCGCGGCGCAGGTTGTCGAGCGCGAGCAGCGAGTGCCCGAACGCGACGCCGATGTTCCGCTGCGTGGTGGAGTCGGTCAGGTCGCGCTGCAGACGGCTCGTCACCAGGGTCTCGGACAGGGTGGAGAACAGCGCCGACGAGATCTCGAGGTTCGCCTCGGCGTTCTCGAACTTGATCGGGTTGATCTTGTGCGGCATCGTCGACGACCCGGTGGCACCGGCGACCGGGATCTGCGTGAAGTACCCCATCGAGATGTAGGTCCACACGTCGGTCGCCAGGTTGTGCAGGATGCGGTTGGCGTGCCGGATCCGGTCGTACAGCTCGGCCTGCCAGTCGTGCGACTCGATCTGCGTGGTGAGCGGGTTCCAGGTGAGCCCGAGGCCCTCGACGAACTCGCGCGACAGCGTCGGCCAGTCGGCCTCGGGGTCGGCGGCGAGGTGGGCGGAGAAGGTGCCGGTCGCACCGGAGAACTTGCCGAGGTACTCGCCGCCCTCGATCTGGGCCAGGACGCGCTCGAGCCGGTAGACGACGACCGCGAGCTCCTTGCCGAGCGTCGAGGGGGTCGCGGGCTGCCCGTGCGTGTGGGAGAGCATCGGGACGGCGCGCAGCTCGACGGCGAGGGTCCGCAGCTTCTCGAGCACGGCACGGAAGGCCGGCAGCCAGACCTGGTCGACGGTGTCCCGCACGGTCAGGGCGTAGGACAGGTTGTTGACGTCCTCGCTCGTGGCGGCGAAGTGGGTGAGCTCGGCGATCGAGTCGAGTCCGAGCTCGGACAGGCGGCGGCGCACGAAGTACTCGACGGCCTTGACGTCGTGCCGGGTCGTCGCCTCGATCTCGGCGAGTTCGGCGATCTGGTCGTGGCCGAAGGTCTCCACGATGCGCCGGAGGGCGGCCTTGTCGTCGACGCTGAGCGGCGAGGTGGTGAACATCGCGTGGTCGGTCAGGAAGACCAGCCACTCGACCTCGACCACGATGCGCGCGCGGTTGAGCCCGGCCTCGGAGAGGTGCTCGCCCACCGTGTGCACGATCGGGTAGTAGCGCCCGTCGAGCGGGCTGATCGGCTGCGGGGGAAGGGGGGTCATGGGGCTCCCTGACGGACTGCCGGCTCGAGCTGGTGGAAGAGCGCCCGGCAGGCCCGTTCGACGGTCGAGAGCACTCGGTCGAACTCGTGCCGGTCCGCGTAGTACGGGTCCGGCACGTCGGTCTGCTGGGGCCAGGCGTCGTCGTACCGCAGCAGGAGCGTCACCTTGGCGGAGTCGTCCATGGTCGGTGCCCACGATCGCAGGACGCGTTCGTGGGAGCGGTCGAGTGCGACCACCAGATCGAGGTCCGGGAACCGGTCCGGGTCGAACTGACGGGCGCGATGCCTGCTGCCATCGTATCCGCGTGCCGCGAGGGCTGCGATCGTGCGCTCGTCGGCCGGTTCGCCGACGTGCCAGTCGCCGGTGCCGGCGGACTCGACGTGGAACCGGTCGGCGAGCCCGGCGTCCGCGGCGATCTGCGCGAAGACGACGCCGGCCATGGGGGACCGGCAGATGTTGCCACTGCAGACGAACGAGACGCGGAACGGGGCGTCGACGTCCGGGGCCATGGTCACATCATGACGCAGGGAGGGGTCCTCCGCGAGGTCCGTCCGCGTCACGCCCGCTGGCGGTTCAGCACCGGGCGGACGAACAGCCCGATCAGCCAGGCGAAGACGGCGAGCACGAAGGCGCCCACGATGCCCCAGCCGAACGACTCGACCTCGAGCCCGAAGCCGAACGCGTCCGAGATGCCCGCGACGATGAGCAGCAGGATCGCGTTCACGATGAAGGAGATCAGCCCGAGGGTCAGGATGTAGATCGGGAACGCCACGATCCGGATCAGCGTGCCGATCACGGCGTTGACGAGCCCGAACACGAAGGCCACGAGCAGGTAGGTGAGCACGGTCGCCGTGGTCCCGCCGTCGCCGAACGCGGTGACGGAGACGCCGCTGACGATGAGCGTGGTGAGCCAGAGGGCCACGGCGTTGACGACGAGGCGGACGAGGAATCGCATGCTCCCATGATGCCCTCCGACACCCGCGCAGTCGCCGACACCGCCCGCGCGGCCGCAGGTAGCCTGTGCAGGTGAGCGAGCAGCGAGTGCACATCCGGCCCGAGATCGCGGTCCTCCCCGCCTACAAGCAGGGACGCCAGGCCGCCGACGACGCCTTCAAGCTGTCGAGCAACGAGAACCCGTTCCCCCCGCTCCCCGGGGTGGTCCAGGCCGTGCAGGCGCAGACCGCGTTCAACCGGTACCCGGACGCCACCGCCCTCGCCGTCCGTGCTGCACTCGCGAACCGCTTCGGGCTCACCGCCGACGAGGTGCACGTCGCCCCCGGCAGCGTCGCGATCCTGCACGAGCTCGCCCGTGCGACCTCCGGCCCGGGCGACGAGATCGTCTACGCCTGGCGGTCGTTCGAGGCCTACCCCGGCGTCGTCACCGTCGCCGGTGCCACGAGCGTGCAGGTGCCGAACCGGCCGGACGGCGGGCACGACCTCGACGCGATGGCCGCTGCCGTCACCGACCGCACCCGCATGGTGATCGTCTGCTCGCCGAACAACCCGACCGGTCCGATCGTGACCGAGTCCGAGTTCGCGACCTTCATGGCCGCGGTGCCGCAGTCCGTGCTGGTCGTGCTCGACGAGGCATACGCCGAGTTCGCCACCGACGAGGCCGCCGTGCACGGGCACCCGTTGCTCGCCCGGTACCCGAACCTGGTCGTCCTCCGGACCTTCTCGAAGGCGTACGGTCTCGCCGGGCTGCGCGTCGGCTACGCCCTCGGCCCGGTGTACGTGCTCGAGGCGGTCCGCGCGTGCGCGATCCCCCTCTCCGTCACGGCCCAGGGCCAGGCGGCCGCACTGGCCAGCCTGGAACGCGAGGGAGAACTGCTCGAGCGGGTCTCCGAGATCGCCGCGCTGCGCGACCGCATCGTCACCGAGCTCCGCGAGCAGGGCTGGGCCGTGCCGGACGCCCAGGGCAACTTCGTCTGGCTGCCGACGGGGGACCGCACGGTCGCCGCGGCCGCCGCCTTCGAGGAGGCCGGCATCATCGTGCGGGCCTTCCCGCCGGAGGGCATCCGCATCTCGATCGGCGAGCACGAGGCTGTGGAAACGCTCCTCGAAACGGCCCGCTCGCTTGTGGGGGACCTCCAGGTGGCCGACTGATGCCTGCCGCTACGCTGGCCCGCATGTCATTCCGCGCCGCGGCTCCCGCGACGACCACCGTCCGGCTCCTCGACCCCGAGGGTCGGTTCGTGGAGACCGACGAGAACGCCGAGTTCGCCGCCGCCGCGCGGGCGATCCCCGACGAGACCCTGCTGGCGATGCACCGCCGCATGGTCCTCACCCGACGGTTCGACCACGCCGGCCACAACCTGCAGCGCACCGGCCAGCTCGGCCTCTGGGTGCCGAGTCACGGGCAGGAAGCCGCACAGACCGGCTCCGCCTTCGCCCTGCGCGCCCAGGACCACGTCTTCCCCTCGTACCGCGAGCACGCCGTCACGATGCAGCGCGGTGTCGAGCCGATGGAGATCATCGCGATGTACCGCGGGCAGACCCACGGTGGATGGGACCCGGACCAGCGCGGCAACACGCACATCTCCACCCTGGTGATCGGCTCGCAGACCCTGCACGCCACCGGCTACGCGCTCGGCCAGAAGCTCGACGGCGACGTCGGCACGGGCGACCCCGACCGTGACGCGTGCTCCATCGTCTACTTCGGCGACGGCGCGACGAGCCAGGGCGACGTGAACGAGGCGTACGTGTTCTCGGCGTCGACCAAGGCGCCCGTCGTCTTCTTCCTGCAGAACAACCACTGGGCGATCTCGGTGCCAGTGTCGGTGCAGTCGCCGACGCCGCTCGTCGACCGTCCCCGCGGCTTCGGGATCCCGAGCGTGCTGGTCGACGGCAACGACATCCTCGCCTCGTACACGGCGTCCGTCGTCGCCACCGACCACGCCCGCAGCGGTCAGGGGCCCGCGTTCATCGAGGCGGACACGTACCGCATCGGCGCGCACACGAGCTCGGACGACCCGAGCCGGTACCGTGCCGACGGCGAGCTCGAGGACTGGGTCCGCCGCGACCCGATCACCCGCTCCGAGGCGTACCTGCGCTCGAAGGGCGCGACCGACGCGCAGTTCGCCGCGTTCGACGAAGAGGGCGAGGACATCGCCGCCGACGTCCGCCGCCGCACGGTGGCGCTCACCCCGCCGTCCGTCGACGTCATGTTCGACAACGTCTACCGCGAGCCGCACCCGCTGGTCGCCGAGCAGAAGGCCTGGCTCGAACAGTACGAGGCCGGCTTCGAAGGGGGCGCCCACGCATGAGCACCACCGAGCAGCTCTTCGACTACACGCTGCGGTCCCACCCGGGCGCCGGCGAGGTCCCGAGCGACCCCACCCCGACACTGCCGATGGCGAAGGCCCTCAACGCCGGGCTCGCCGCGGCGATGCAGGCGGACGACAAGGTCCTGCTGATGGGCGAGGACATCGGCCAGCTCGGCGGCGTCTTCCGCATCACCGAGGGCCTGCAGGACCGCTTCGGCCCGGAGCGCGTGCGGGACACCCCGCTCGCCGAGGCCGGCATCATCGGCACCGCGATCGGCCTTGCTCTGCGCGGCTACCGCCCGGTCGTCGAGATCCAGTTCGACGGCTTCGTGTGGCCCGGCTTCGACCAGATCACCTCGCAGCTCGCGAAGATGGCAAACCGGCTGCCGGCGCACATGTCGCTGCCCGTCGTCATCCGCATCCCCTACGGCGGCCACATCGGCGCCGTGGAGCACCACCAGGAATCCCCCGAGGCGTACTTCGCGCACACCCCCGGTCTGCGCGTGGTCAGCCCGAGCACTCCGAACGACGCCTACTGGATGATCCAGGAGGCCATCGCCTCGAAGGACCCGGTCGTCTTCCTCGAACCGAAGTCGCGCTACTGGCCCAAGGGCCAGGTCGACCTCGTCGACGGGCACGTCCCGATGCACACCACGCGTGTGGCGCGCACCGGCACCGAGGTCACCCTCGTCGGCCACGGTGCGATGGTCGCGACCCTCATGCAGGCCGCCGAGCTCGCCGAGTCCGAGGGCACGAGCTGCGAGGTCATCGACCTCCGTTCGATCTCGCCCATCGACTGGGAACCGATCCTCACCTCGGTCCGCAAGACCGGTCGCCTCGTCATCGCGCAGGAGGCCTCCGGCTTCGTCAGCGTCGGCAGCGAGATCGCCGCCACGGTCGCCGAGAAGGCGTTCTACACGATGCAGGCGCCGCCGCTGCGGGTGTCCGGGTTCGACGTCCCGTTCCCGGTCTCGAAGCTGGAGCACCTGCACCTGCCGGACGCCGACCGCGTCCTCGAGGCCGTCGACCGCGCCCTCGCGTACTGATCCTGATCGACCGACCCAACTCGTCCGAACGCCGAAGGAGCCGTCAGTGGCCGTCGCCGAATTCCCCCTGCCCGACGTGGGCGAAGGCCTCACCGAGGCCGAGATCGTGCAGTGGCGCGTCGCGATCGGGGACGAGATCACCGTCGACCAGGTCCTGGTCGAGATCGAGACCGCGAAGTCGCTCGTCGAGCTGCCGTCGCCGTTCGCCGGTACCGTCACCGGGCTGCTCGTGTCCGAGGGTGACACGGTCGAGGTCGGCAAGCCGATCATCCGTGTCGAGTCCGACGCGTCGGTCGCGTCCGGCGCGCCCGTCACGGCTCCGGCCGCGCCGGCCGCTC
>NZ_JANZKM010000032.1:0-36600 GCF_025642935.1 Curtobacterium sp. RIT-PI-V | reverse complement strand
GCGTCTAGCGGACGCGGGACAGGAAGTCCCGCGTGCGAGCGTGCTGCGGATCGTCGAGCACCTGGGCGGGGGAGCCCTGCTCGACGACGCGGCCGTGGTCGAGGAACACGACGTGGTCGGCGACCTCGCGGGCGAAGGCGATCTCGTGAGTGACGATGACGAGCGTGGTGCCCGTGTCCGCCAACCCCCGGATGACGCCGAGCACCTCGCCCACGAGCTCCGGGTCGAGCGCCGAGGTCGGTTCGTCGAGCAGGACGACCGACGGCTCGAGCGCCAGTGCCCGCGCGATGGCCACGCGCTGCTGCTGCCCGCCGGAGAGCTGCCGCGGCCGGGTGTCGGCGCGGTCGCCGAGCCCGACGCGCTCGAGCAGGGCCGCCGCACGGGCATGCGCCGCCGCACGAGGGACCCCGGCGGCGATCGGTCCCTCGGCCACGTTCTCGAGCGCGGTCAGGTGCGGGAACAGGTTGAAGTGCTGGAACACGAAGCCGATCCGCGACCGCTGCCGCAGGATCAGGCGTTCGGGCAGTTCCTTGTAGCGGGGGACCCCGTCGCGCCCGGTCCGGAGCCGGACACCGATCGTCTCGCCACCGACCGTGACCACGCCGCGGTCGAGCGGTTCGAGGTGGTTGATCGCGCGCAGCAGCGTGGACTTGCCGGACCCGGAGGGGCCGAGCACCACGGTGACGCTCCCGGACGGCAACGACAGGTCGACGCCGTCGACGACGACCGTGTCGCCGAACGCCTTGACGGCTCCCTGGATGCTGATCGCTGCGCTCATCAGATGGTCCTGTCGTCGATGGTGGAACCGGGGCCGGATGCGACCCCGCGCGCGGCGGAGGCGGCCTGCCGGGCGTGATCCGGGCCTCCAGGTCGTCCAGACCCACGTCCGGAACCGCGACGCACGGCGGCCCGCACCCGCTGGAACGGCGTGGGCGGCAACGCCCGGACCGAGCCGCGGGCGGTCCACCGCTCGACGTAGTACTGCACGACCGAGACCGCGCTGGTGAGCGCGAGGTACCAGAGCGTGGCGACGACGAGCAGCGGGATGATGTCGGTCGGGTAGGTGCTGGACAGGTTCTGCACCACGCCGAACAGGTCGAGCAGCGACACGTAGAACAGCAGCGACGACGCCTTGAGCAGCCCGACGACCTGGTTCACGAACGCCGGCACGATCGACCGCAGTGCCTGCGGCAGGATCACCCGCACGAACTGGCGGCGTCGGGGGAGGCCGAGGGCCTGCGCGGCCTCGTGCTGGCCGTGGTCGACGGCGAGCACGCCGGCGCGGACGATCTCGGACGCGTAGGCGATCTCGCTCAGGCTCAGGCCGATCACTCCGATGGCCAGGTCGCCGAGGACGTTTGCCGTGGTGACCTCGACCTGCGGCCCGAACGGGATCCCGATGCCGATCGTCGGGTACAGCGACCCGAGGTTGTACAGGAAGACGAGCACGAGGATGAGCGGCACGGAGCGGAACAGCCAGACGTACCCCCACGCCAGCCCGGACAGCACCGGGTTGCGCGAGAGCCGGGCGATCGCGACGACGATGCCGCCGGTGAAGCTGATGACCGCGCTGAGCGCCGTCGCGACGAGTGTGAGCTGCAGGCCGGTCAGGATCGCCGGGCTGAACAGCCACTTCCCGACGGCCGGCCAGCCCCACGACTCGTTCGTGAACAGCGTCTCGACGAAGTTCAGGAGCACCACCAGCACGACGGCCGCGGCGATCCAGCGCAGCGGGTGCCGCAACGGGAGGACGGGCCGGTCGAGCGCGGCGCGTCCGGCGGCGTCGACGGTCGCGTCGGTGCCGTCGGTCCCGTCGGTCGCGCCGGCCGGCCGGGAGGCCCGTGGTGCGCCCGGCGTTCCGGCCGCGTGGTCGACGCCGGCCGCGTCGACCCCGTCGGTGCCGGCGACGGCACTGGTCGCGTCGCGGGGCAGTCCCGTTCTGGTGTCGGTCATGTCGCGACCGTAGAAGGGTCGCGGTCCCTGGACAACGCACCGTGCAACACACCGCTACGGGGCGGAACGCGGCGTCACAGTCGCCGCGCGCATGACGTTCCGTGACGCCGGCTGCGCAGTACTGTTCTGCCATGACAGCGCACCGCGTGACCGCTCCGGCGTCCCCGGCGGACGGCAGCAAGCCGAAGGGGCCGGCGTCGTACTTCCCGAGCATCGAGAAGACATACGGCCGCCCGGTCCAGGAGTGGCTCGACCTGGTCGCCGAGCGGCTCGACGACCACCCGCACATGCAGGTGGTGGCCTGGTTGAAGACCGAGCACGGGCTCGGCCACGGCCACGCGAACGCGCTCGTCGCCTACGCGAAGCAGGCCCTGGCAGGTTGAGCGCACCCCGGGTTCCCGCAGTGTCGGTGGCGGTGCCTAGCGTGTGGACGTGGCCGAACCCGTCGACGCGTGGTGGCGCCGCCGACAGTGGTCGCGCGGCGAGGCCGTCCCGTACGCCGTCGGACAGTTCCGCGCCGACTGGGCGCCGTACCCGGTGCTCATCCGGCAGTACCACCCGGACTGGAACCACGGCGTCGTCCTGACCCAGGTCCCGCCGGCGGCCGAGGTCCTGCTGACGTGGGAGTGCGACGTCGGCCACGTCTTCGTCGCCACGCCGGCCGAACAGCGGTCCCGACCGGGTCGTGAACGCCGGCGCTCGGTGTGGTGTCCGGAGTGCGCGGTGCAGGCGCAGCCCCAGCGCTGGCCGGTCCTGCCGTCCGACTGGCCGTCGCAGGTGCCGGTCCCGCAGCGGGTCGTCCGGGCCACCGGTCGCCAGACCCTGCCGGCAGCGCCCTCCCGCGGGACCCCGGCGGGTGCCGTCGCCTCGAGCCGCACCCGCACACGTCGACCGGTGCCGGGGACGCCGCGACGCCCGAGCCAGCCGGTGCCCCGCACGATCTGCCCGAAGACCCCGCGGCTGCCCTCGGGCGAGTCCTTCACGAGCGTCTGCGCCCCGGCGACGGCGTCCGCGGTCGAGGCCGAGCTGCGTACGGCGCTGTCCGACCGGTTCGCGTTCACCTACGACCACTCCGCGATCCGCCTCGACCGGCCGTTCTTCGACCACGCCGAGGTCTGGCCGGACATCATCCTGCCCGAGCTGCGCGTCGCGATCGAGTACGACTCGACCGGCCGCCACGGCCTCGAGCACGTCGGCCCGCGGCAGGACACCGACCGCAGGAAGGACCGCGCCGTCCGCGCCGTCGGCTGGGAGGTCGTCCGCATCCGCACCGGACGCCTGCCGGCGCTGGGGCCGTACGACCTGCAGGTGTCCGGCATCTCCGGCCGCACGGTCGACCGGCTCGCCGACACCCTGCGGCAGATCCGTGGCGACCTCTTCGTGGACGCGTACGCACGGTGACCGGACGGGGGACAAGATCGACCGACGGGGTACACGCCGCCTGGGTCCGTCGCGGAGCGACCGGTAGGCAAGAGGAGTGACCCCTGCGTTCTGCCTCCACGCGCTGGGGGCGAGCTCCGAGGAGTTCGCCCTGCTCCGCCGCGCCCTGATCCGTGACGACCTCGAACTCATCGGCATCGACCTGCCCGGTTTCGGCCGCAGCCCGGCGTCGTCCGGCACCACCGTCGAGGAGATGGCGGTGCTCGTCGAGCGCGCGATCGGCGCGAGCGGCGCGAGCGAGTGGGTGCTGGTCGGTCACTCCATGGGCGGCAAGGTCGCCACGGTCGTCGCGGACCGCACGATGTCCGGCGCGAACGGCCTGTTCGGGTTGCGTGCCGTGGTGCTGCTCGCAGCCTCGCCGCTGGCGCCCGAACCGATGGACGACGACCGCCGCGCCGCGATGCTGTCCTGGGCGGCGGACGGCCCGATCAGCGCGGCCCACGCCGCCGAGTTCGTCGACGCGAACACCGCGTCCACCCTGGCGCCCGAGCGGCACACGACTGCCGTGCAGGACGTCGAGCGCGCCGATCCCGGCGCGTGGACGGCGTGGCTCACGCGCGGCAGCCGCGAGGACTGGTCCGACGCAGCCCCGAACCCCGTGCCGGCGCTCGTGCTCGCCGGTGCCGAGGACGGCGACCTCGACGCCGAGGCACAGCGTCGCCTGACGCTGCCGCACTGGCCCGACTCGGAGCTCCACGTCGTCGAGGGAGCTGCCCACCTGCTGCCGTGGGAGCAGCCCGAGGCGGTGGCGGACCGCATCCGCGACTTCTGGACCCGCCGGTTCACCGGGGCTCCCGTGGTCCCGGTGGAGCTCGCGCGCGTGATCGCCTCGCCGCGGGTCAGCGCGCGCATGCGCTCCCTGTTGGCGGCCCGCGCGCTGCCCGACGACCCGACCGCCGAGCCGCGAGCGCTCACCGCCCGGCAACTGCAGACCCTTCGTGCGATCGCGCGGATCGTCGTGCCGCAGCCGGGCGACGGTCAGGTCGATCTCGCCCTGCGCGTCGACGACCAGCTCGCCGCGGGGCTCGGTGACGGATGGCGCGTCGACGGCATGCCCACCGACCTCGAGGCGTACCGGGCCGCGCTCGACGTGCTGGCCGGCCCGGCGCAGGACGGCGTGCTCGACAGCGCCCTGCAGGACGTGGCAGCCGGACGGTACCGCGCCGACGGTGTGCGGGGTGCCGGACACGACGACGTGATGGACGCCGTGATGGACGCCGAGCAGCTGCGCGCCTGGTACGAGGACGCCAGCGTCGACCTCGTGAAGCACTGGCTCGCGCACCCGGCGACGATGGCGGCGATCGACTTCGACGGCTTCGCGAACGGGGGAGACGACGTCCGCAAGCAGGGCTTCCAGTTGCTCGCCGCCGACCAGCGCGAGGCCTGGGAACCAGCGGCGCCCGACCGCCGCGAGCGCACCCGCGACGACACACACGACGACACCCACGACGGCACCACGACGACGGAAGCAGCACGATGAGACTCGACGGACAGCGCACCTACGGCAACGACGACGTCGTCGACGTGGTGGTCGTCGGTACCGGAGCCGGCGGAGCGCCCCTGCTGGCCTCCCTGGCACGACGCGGCCTGCGGGTCGTCGCCCTCGAGGCCGGTCGCAACACCGAGCCGGGCGACCACGTGCCCGACGAGGTCGCCGCCCCGGGGGACATCAACTGGATGGACGAGCGGCTGAGCGGCGGCGGTGCCCCGACGGCGTTCGGCCCGAACAACAGCGGCACCGGGGTGGGTGGTTCGACGCTGCACTGGGGTGCGTTCACACCGCGCCCGAGCGAGCACGACCTGCGCCTGCGCTCCGAGAGCGGCCAGGGTGAGGACTGGCCGATCAGCCACGCCGAGCTCACCGGCTGGATCGAGCAGGTCGAGCACGACGTCGGGGTCGCCGGACCCGAGCACTACCCGTGGGACCCGTCGCGCCGTTACCGGATGCGTCCGCCGGCGCGCAACGCCTCCTCGGACATGATGATGCGCGGGGCCGCGGCCACCGGCATCACCGCGACCGACGCCCCCGTCGGCCTGACCACCGAGGACCGCCACCAGGAGCACCACGGCCTCCGGCACGCCTGCGTCTCCTGCGGCTCCTGCCACCAGGGCTGCCGCAACGGCGCGAAGGTCTCGATGGACACCACCTACCTGCCTGCGGCGGTGGCGTTCGGCGCTGAGATCCGGCCGGACTCGTTCGTGCACGGCATCGAACTCGACGCCGCCGGCGAGGTCAACGCCGTGCTGTACACCCACGACGGCCGCGAGCACCGGCAGCGCTGCCGTGCCCTCGTGCTCGCCGCCGGCGGCATCGAGACCCCGCGCCTGCTGCTGCACACCGGGCTCGCGAACGGCAACGACCAGGTCGGCCGGAACTTCACCGCGCACGGCGCCACCCAGGTCTGGGCACGGTTCGACGAGTCGATGCGGTCCTACCGCGGCTACCCGTCGTCGATCATCACCGAGGACTTCGTCCGCCCCGCCGACGCGGACTTCGCCGGCGGGTACCTGATCCAGAGCCTCGGCGTGCAGCCGCAGACCTTCGCCAACACGCTCGTCCGTGGTGGCGGCCTGCGCGGCGCCGAGCTCGTGC
Source organism: Curtobacterium sp. RIT-PI-V (assembly GCF_025642935.1). Lineage (NCBI taxonomy): Bacteria > Bacillati > Actinomycetota > Actinomycetes > Micrococcales > Microbacteriaceae > Curtobacterium > Curtobacterium sp. RIT-PI-V. Next base: position 30,614 of record NZ_JANZKM010000032.1, on the reverse strand, counting down.
GGGCGCTCCAGGACTACCCGCACTCGGCGGGCGTCGGCATCAACGCCGAGTGCCTGCCCTACGACGACAACCGGCTGGTCCTCGCGGACGAGGTCGACGAGCACGGCGTGCCACGCGCCCGGGTCTCGTTCACCCCGGGCGCGAACGAGGACGCCATCCGCCGCCACGCGGTCCGCACGATGACGACCATCGTCGAGGCCGCCGGAGGCAAGGACATCCGGGTCCTCGAGCGCACCGCGCACACCATCGGCACGGCCCGCATGGGCGCGGACCGCGAGACCTCGGTCGTCGACCCCGACGGCCGCTCGTGGGAGGTCCCGAACCTGTGGATCGCCGACAACTCGGTGTTCCCGAGCGCCGTCATCGCGAACCCCGCGCTGACGATCATGGCGCTGTCCCTGCGCACCGCCGACCGGATGCTCCGCGCGGCCTGACCGGCGTGGGCGGGCCGGCGGCGCGGAAGCGCTCCGGCCCGCCCCGCTCAGCCGCGCAGGGCGAGCGCCTCGCTCGTCCACCGGGCATGCAGGTCCCACGGGTCGTCCACACCGGCGGCGACGGCATCGACGTGCGCGAGCAGCTCCGGCGTCGCCCGGAACCACTCGGTGCCCGGGTACCGGGTGGCCGCGAACTGCGCGTGCCGCCGACGTTCGAGCGACCGGTCGCCCCGCTCGAACGCCAGGAGGTCCTGGTGCGGGATCGCTGCCAGCCGCTGCTTCGGGTTCATCGTCGTGCCGATCTTCACCCGGTCGCCGAAGTCGTCGCGCATCCGCAGGTAGTACACGACGTCGACCCGCGGGGGAGCGAGGTCACCGTCGGGCACGTCGCCCCACCGCCACTCGCACCGTGCGCAGACGAACGCCGTCGGGAACCGCACCCCGACGCGGGATCCGCACACCGAGCACGGCCCCGGCAGGGCGTCCTCGACACCGACGCGCTCAGCCGCGAACTCGGTCACCAGCGTGACGTGCGTCGCACACAGGGGCACGCCCGCGAGTGCGTCCGCAGCGGGGCGAGCACAACCCGGCACGCAGCACGACGAGGTGACCATGTCCCGAACGCTAGCCGGACCCACCGACGTGCCCCGGGCCTCCCGTCCGTCCTGCGCACCGTGCGCACCCGCGCCGGACCGGTGCGTACCTGCCGAAACCGGGCGTACCTGGTCGGTTGGAACGACCAGGTACGCCCGTTTCCGCTTCCCATCGCAACCGCTCTGGGAAGAACCATGCAGGCCGAGACCCGTCAGTCGGTGAAGATCACGCCGACCGGCTCGCGCTTCTCCTCCTGGAACTGGTCCTCACCGCGGCCGAGCGCCCAGTAGGCCGACAGCGACATCTCGCGCTTCTCGAGCCCCCAGTCGTCCTGCAGCAGCCGACGGATCGCCTTCATCGCGGTCCGCTCGCCGTGTGCGAACACCTGGACCGGCCGGGAGGCACGGGGCAGCGCCCGGGCCGCGTCCAGCAGGAGCGTGCCCGGCTGGGCGCCGGTGGCGTCGCGGTGCAGCCACCGCAGGTCGACCCCCGCCGGGTGCGCGATCTCCTGCTCGTCGGCCGGCCCGGCGACCTCGACCAGGGCGACGCCCGTGGCGGTGTCGGACATGGACTCCAGCGCGGCACCGATGGCCGGCAGGGCGCTGTCGTCGCCGAGCAGGACGTGCGTGACGTCCGGGTCGTCGGCGGGCGCGTAGCCACCGCCGGGACCGGACAGGGCGAGCTTGTCGCCGGGCTGCGCGGCTGCGGCCCAGGGCCCGGCGAGGCCGTCGTCGCCGTGCACGACGAAGTCGACGGCGATCGTCCGCGCGGTGTGGTCGACGGCCCGCACCGTGTACGTGCGGCGAGCCGGCCGGTCCTGCTTCGGCAGCGTCTCGCGCAGTTCCTCGAGGTCGTACGGGGGTTCGAGGCCGAGCGACGGCTTGGCGAGCAGGAGCTTGACGTACTTGTCGGTGGCGGCCAGCTTGTCCGGGTCGGCGGTGCCCACGAAGTCGTCGAAGGCCGGTCCGCCGAGGTGGACGCGCACCATGTGCGGCGACAGTCGCTCGGTGCGGCCGACGACGAAGACGTGCTGGGGGCGTTTGGGCTTGGAGCTCATCGGTACGAGCGTCCTCTCTCCTGCTTGACGTTTGTCGAACTAAGGTTAGCCTTACCTCATGGACACGACCGTCATCCCGTTCTCCGAGCTGCTGCGCAAGCGCACGCGTCGCTCGCACGGTTCCTCGGCCGGGAACGGCTTCATGCACGACCTACTCGGCGGGAAGTGCGACGTCGCCGACTACGCGGCGTTGCTCGGACAGTACTCGTTCGTCTACGACGCCCTCGAACGTGCGGCCGAACGGATGGCGGACCACCCGGTGGCGGCGCCGTTCGTCACGTCGCAGCTCACCCGGATGCCGGCGATCCGTGCCGACCTCGAGTACCTGATCGGCCCGGACTGGTCCGAGCTGGTCTGCCCGCTCCCCGCCACGACGGCGTACGTGCGACGGCTCAACGAGGTCGCGGCCGAGTGGCCGGGCGGCTTCGTCGCGCACCACTACACGCGGTACCTCGGCGACCTGTCCGGCGGGCAGATGATCGGTCGGATGCTCTCCGACCAGTTCGGCTTCGACACGAACGGCGTCCTGTTCTACATCTTCGACCAGGTCGCGGACCCGAGTGCCTTCAAGGACACGTACCGCGCGCAGCTCGACGCGGCGCCGTGGACGGCCGACGAGCAGGAGCGGGTCATCGCCGAGGTCGAACTGGCGTACTCGCTCAACAACGGCCTGCTCGAGGGGCTCGATGCCCGGCGTCGTCCGGTCACCGACGGGGTCGGCGACGTGGCGGTGACCGCGTGACCGAGCCGTTCGACGACGAGGCGCGCCGCGCGGTCCTCCGGCACATGAACGCCGACCACACGGCCGACAACCTGACGATCGTCCGCGCGAACGGGGCCGCGACCGCCGTGGCCGCGACGATGACCGAGATCGATGCGATCGCCGGCGTCTGGCTCGCCCGGCTCGACGACGGCGACGAGGAACAGGTCATCGTGCCCTGGACGTCGCCGCTGACCGACCGCCGTTCGGCGCGGGTGCAGATCGTCGAGGTCCACTCCGCCGCGCAGGCCCAGCTCGCCGAACCGAGCTGAACCGAGCCGATCCGCGCCGACCACAGACCCGCCGGGATCGCGGACCGCGTCGCAACTGCAGGGGTGCTCCCGCCACGCGTCGCGATCCCGGCGTCCTCCGTGCGCGCTCGCGCCCCGCGCGCCCTGCCCGCTGATCCGTCCGGACGGTCGACGTCACGGGTGGCCGCGGGCCGATACGCTGCTCGGAGCCGGGACGGTGTTCCCGGACGACCCCGAAAGGACCCCATGACGGCGATCGACGGATCGGCGCGCCATGAGCGCGCTCGGGACGACGTCAGCGGCGCGGTCGACAGTGACCTGCGCGCCGACGTGCGCTACCTCGGCAACCTGCTCGGCCGGGTGCTGCGCGAGAACGGTGGCGACGAGCTGCTGCGTGACGTGGAGTCGCTGCGTGCGGCCGTGATCGACGCCTACGAGGGCGACCACGCCGAGGGTGCTGCCCGCGCGCAGACCCTCGTGTCCGCGATGTCGGCCGAGCGCGCCGAAGCGGTGGCGCAGGCCTTCACGACGTACTTCCACCTCACGAACCTGGCCGAGGAGCACCACCGCGTGCGGGTGCTCCGGCTGCGCGGCGACGACGGCGGCCTGGCCGGTGACTCGTTCCCGGCGACCTACGCAGAACTCGTGGCCGAGGTCGGCGAGGCCGAGGCGGCCGAGCGACTCCGGACGCTGCGGTTCCACCCGGTGCTGACCGCACACCCGACCGAGGCCCGCCGTCGTGCCGTGACCACGGGCGTGCGGCGCATCACGGACCTCATCGACGAGCGCGACCGCTCGAAGAACGCCACGGCGCGTGCCGAGAACGAGCGACGGCTGCTCGAGGAGATCACGACGCTCCTGCGCACCTCGCCGCTCCGCACGACCCGCCCGACCCCGCTCGACGAGGTCCGCACCGCCATGAGCGTCTTCGACCAGACGCTGTTCGAGATCGTCCCGCAGGTCTACCGCCTGCTCGACGACCGGCTGCAGGGCGACGACGCCGGACGTGCACCGGTGACGGCGCCCGCGTTCGTGCGGTTCGGCACCTGGATCGGTGGCGACCGCGACGGCAACCCGCACGTGACCGCCGACATCACGCGTCAGGCTGCGGAGATCGCCGCCGAGCACATCCTGATCGGGCTCACCCGTGCCACCACCCGCATCGGCAGCGCCCTGACCCTCGACGCGAGCGACACCCCGGCCGACGCCGGACTCACCGCGCTCGTGGCCGCGCAGGAGTCGCTCGACCCGGGCATCGCCGAGCGCATCGGCGTCCGCGCCCCGAACGAGACCCACCGCCGTGCGCTCCTCTTCACCGCCGCGCGCATCGACGCCACCCGCCAGGGCACGACGCCGCTCGCGTACGACGGCCCGGACGCCCTGCTCGCCGACCTCCGGACGATCCAGGCGTCGCTCGTCGCCGCCGGCGCGATCCGTCCGGCGAACGGCGAGCTGCAGAACCTCATCTGGCAGGTCGAGACCTTCGGGTTCCACCTGGCCGAGCTCGAGGTCCGGCAGCACTCGCAGGTGCACCGCACGGCCCTGGCGGAGATCCGGGCCGGTGGCGCGCTCAGCGAGACCACCGAAGAGGTCCTGGCGGTCTTCCGGACCATCGCCGAACTGCAGGACCGTTACGGGGTCCGTGCCGCCAGCCGGTACATCGTGTCCTTCACGCAGTCGGCGGCGGACCTGGCGAACGTGCACGAGCTCGCCGTCGCAGCACTCGGCTCGCCCGAGGCCGCGCCGGTGCTCGACGTCATCCCGCTGTTCGAGACCTTCGCCGACCTGCACGCCAGCGTCGACATCCTCGACGAGGCCGTCCGCACCGAGACGTTCCAGCGTCGACTGGCCGCGACCGGCCGTCGGCTCGAGGTCATGCTCGGCTACTCGGACTCGTCCAAGGACGTCGGTCCGGTCTCCGCGAACCTGGCGCTCTACGACGCCCAGGCCCGCATCGCCGACTGGGCGCGGGACAACGAGGTCGAGCTCACCCTGTTCCACGGCCGCGGCGGTTCGCTCGGCCGCGGCGGCGGCCCGGCCAACGAGGCCGTCCTCGCGCAGCCGCCGGGATCGATCGACGGTCGCCTGAAGCTCACCGAGCAGGGCGAGGTCATCTTCGCGCAGTACGGCGACCAGGACATCGCGGCCCGTCACCTCGAGCAGATGGCCTCGGCCACCCTGTTCGCGTCGTCGCCGTCGAACGAGGCGCGCACGGCCGCTGCGGCCACCCGGTTCGCCGACCTCGCGCAGCAGCTGGACGACGTCTCGCGCGTCGCGTTCTACGAGCTGGTCAAGGCGGACGGGTTCGCTCCGTGGTTCGCACGGGTCACCCCGATGGAGGAGATCGGGCTGCTCCCGCTGGGCTCCCGCCCGGCCCGCCGGGGGCTGTCGGTCGAGTCGCTCGAGGACCTCCGGGCAATCCCGTGGGTGTTCTCGTGGACCCAGGCGCGGATCAACCTGGCCGGCTGGTACGGGCTCGGCTCCGCCCTCGAGGCCGTCGGTGACGTCGACGTCCTGCGTGCCGCGTACGCCGAGTGGCCATTGTTCGGCGCGATGATCAAGAACGTCGAGATGTCGCTCGCGAAGACCGACGAGCACATCGCCCGCCGGTACCTCGAGCTCGCCGACCGCGACGACCTCGCCGCCAAGGTGCTCGACGAGATGACGCGGACCCGTGACTGGGTGCTGCGGATCTCGGGTGGCAGCGACGTGCTCGAGGACCGTCCGGTCCTGGCCCGGGCCGTGCGCCTGCGCAGCCCCTACGTCGACGCCCTGTCGCACCTGCAGCTCCGCGCGCTCCGGTCCATCCGGACGACGGGCAGCACCGACCCGACCGACGCCGACCACCGGCTGCTCCTCCTCACCGTGAACGGGATCGCCGCCGGCCTGCAGAACACCGGCTGACGCTGGCCCCACCTGGCCCGGCCGCACCCGCCGAGTGGTCACGAACGGTCGGCTCCGTCGTCGCCGCGCGACCGGTCGCGACCACTCGACGGACGTGAGCGGCGTGCCGTGACCGCTCGCCGTGGGGGACGGGAGGCCCGGTGCCAGCTGGCACCGGGCCTCCCGTCCGTCTCCGCGCACGTCCCGAGCCGCGCCCCCGAGAGGTCACGAAGTGTCGGCCGCGCGGTTGCCGCGCGACAGTTCCTGACCCCTCGGCGGACGTGAGCGGGGTGTGAGGACCACCCCGGTTCCCCCGTCGAATCGATTCGGGTGCGCGTAGCGTGTCGGTCGTGACGACGGAGCGCACCCGGAAGCCGACCACGACCACCCTGCCGCCGATCGTGCCGCTGGCCCTCATCGTCGGGGTGTCGCCGTTCGCGACGGACATGTACATCCCGGCGCTGCCGCAGATCGCCCACGACCTCGGCACGACCCCCGGTGCCGTGCAGCTGTCGCTCACGGCGTTCCTCGTCGCCTTCGCGGTCGGGCAGTTGCTCGTCGGACCCGTCAGCGACGGGGTCGGTCGGCGACCGATGCTCGTCGTCGGAACCGCGGTCTTCGCGCTCGCCTCGGTCGGGTGCGCCCTCGCGCCGGACGTCGTCACGCTCGTCCTCGCCCGCATCGCCCAGGGACTCGGCGGAGCGGCCGGAGCGGTCGCCGGCCGGGCGATGGTGTCGGACGTGGCGAGCGGGACCCGGATGGCGAAGGTCTTCGGCACGCTCGCCGCGATCAACGCGATCGGCCCCGTCGTGGCACCGCTGGCCGGAGGCGCCGTGCTGGCGTTCGGCACGTGGCGGATCATGTTCGTCGTGCTCGCGGTGCTCGGCGCGCTGTTCTTCGCGATGGTGGTGCTGCGGTTCCGCGAGACCCTGCCGCAGGAGCGACGCGGGGGCGTGGGCTTCGCCGCGAACGGTCGACGCATCCGCGAATTGCTGGCGATCCCGCGGTTCCGTGCCTACGTCCTGAGCGGGGTGCTCTCCACCGTCGGGTTCTTCGCGTACATCGCGACGAGCTCGTTCGTGTTCCAGACCCAGTTCGGCTTCTCCGAGGGCATGTACACACTGGTCTTCGCCACGAACGCCTCGATGATGATCGTCACCACGCTGGTGTTCGGCCGGGTCGTCGGACGGTTCTCCGAGGACTCCCTGCTCACCGTCGGACTGCTCGTCGGCACCGCTGGCGCGGCGGCGGTCCTCGTCTCGGCGCTGCTCGGCCTCGGTCCGGTGCCGGTCTGGTGCGCGCTCGCGGTCGTCACGGGCGCGTGGGGCTTCGTCCTGCCCGCGGCGATGACCCGGACGCAGCACGTCGGGGCGGCGCACCCGGGGACGGCGGCGGCCCTGCAGGGCGGCCTGACGTTCGGCATCGGCGGCCTCGGGACACCGCTCGCCGGCGCGCTCGGCGGGACCGCACTGGCGATGGGCGGGGTCATGGCGGCACTCATGACTGCAGCCGTCGTGGTGCAGGTCACCGCGACGCGTCGGGATCGCAGCGGGACCTGACGCGGCGGAGCCGGTAGGTTGCTGGTTGCAAGGTGCACCGATCAGAGGAGACCACCCGGCATGGACATCGTCGTACACGAAGCGCAGCCCGACACCGCGGTACTCGAGTGCAGCGGGCGCTTGAACATGGTGTCGGCCCCGGCGTTCCGCGAGGCGGTCGCGCAGGTCGTCGACAACGGACGTGCCCGCGTCGTGGTCGAGCTCTCCGGCGTCGAGTTCATGGACTCGTCCGGGCTCGGCGCGCTGGTCGGCAGCCTGAAGACCGCACGGCAGGCGGGCGGCGACCTCCGCATCGCAGCGCCGTCCGAGCAGGTGCAGATGGTCCTGCAGCTCTCCAACATCGACAAGATCCTCCGCACGTACCCCGACGGGGACGCTGCGGTCACCGACTGGTGATGACTGCCTCGGCCGCAGAGCACACGCTCGCGCTGTCCTGCCCGCCGGACGACGTGTCCGCCGTGCACGAGTTCCTCGCGGGGGTCTGGCAGCACGAACCCTCGGTCTCCGTCGAGGACCGGATGGCCCTCGAACTCGCGATCGTGGAGCTGACCTCGAACGTGATCGAGCACGGGACACGCCCGGAGGGCGTCTCCTGCCGCCTGCGCCTCGAGATCGGCGCTGACCGGTTCTCCGCGCTGCTCTCCGACGACGGTGTCGCCGCCACCGTGGACACCGAGTCGGCCGAGTTGCCCGATGACCTCGCCGAGAGCGGTCGCGGACTCGCTCTCGTCCGGATGGTCGTGGACGACCTGCGGTACGAGCGGATCGCCGACGAGAACCGGTGGACGGTGCAGCGCACCCGACACTGATCGCCACGGCCTCGCGGACGGTCGGTTCGTCCGTCTCGCGCACTCCGCGGGCCACAAACCGCAAGGTGCCGCTGGGGATTCCCGGGCTTCCTGGCCGCCGTGCGACTATTCGCGCGATGACAGCCGAACCGGATCCCAGGATCAGCTTCGAGACGTCGGGGGGCGATCTCGACGCTGCCGTGCACATGTACGAGGACGCCTACGCCAGTGTGGGCTTCACCGCGACCCGCACGGAGCGACCGTTCGCGTACCGATTCCGCGTCGTCGGTGACGACGTGATGTCGTTCCGGTCGACCCGGTTCGACGCGCGGATGCAGGGTGAGCTGGAAGTCCGCGACGAGTACGTCGTCATGTGGACCACGGACGGCGGCGGGCGCGTCGACATCGGACGGCAAGAGGTCGCGTTCTCGCCCGCCGCCCCGATGATGTTCCCGACCGGTCGACCCTTCGCCTTCGACCTGCAGGACGTCCGGCAGAGCCTGGTGCAGTTCGAGCGGACCGCCCTCGAGCGCATCGCCGCCGAGGTCCACGGGGAGCAGCCCGGTCCGCTGGTGTTCGACCACACGGCGACGCCCCGGAAAGCGGACCTGCGGAACTGGAACACCCAGGTGCAGCGCGCCGCCGAGACCGTCCTCGGCCGTTCCTCCGTCAGCCCCCTTGCCCTGGCCGAGGTCGCACGCGAGACCGCCCAGTCCCTGCTCCGGACGTTCCCGCACAAGCTGCTGGCCCCGGACGTCCCCCTGCCGCAGGGCGCCACGGGTCGCGTCCGCGAGGCCGTCGAGTACATGCACGCCTTCGCGCACACGCCGATCTCGACCACCGACGTCGCCGAGCACGTCGGGTTGAGCGTCCGCGGCCTGCAGCAGGCGTTCCAGCGGCAGGTCGGCACCGCCCCGAACGCGATGCTCCGCGGGATCCGTCTCGACCGGGTGCGCGAGGAGCTCCGCCGTGCGTCGGCGGGCGACCTGACCGTGGCGAGCGTGGCGATGCGGTGGGGCTTCGCGCACCTCGGCCGCTTCTCGGCGGCGTACGCGGCGCGCTTCTCCGAGTACCCGCGCGACACCCTGCAGCGCTAGGTCCGTCCGGAGTTCGCTACGCTGCCCGGGTGAGCAGACCTCGACCGTGGGTGATCGTGCCCGGGATCTGGAACTCCGACGCGGAGCACTGGCAGTCCGTCTGGCAGCGGGATCGCGGCGATGGCGCCGTCCGCATCGCACCGGCGTCCTGGGGTGAGCCGGACCCGGGGGACTGGCAAGACGCCATCTCCCGCGCGGTCGCGTCGTGCGCCGAGCCGCCGGTGCTCGTGGCGCACAGCCTGGGCGTGCTCGCGGTCGCCGACTGGCTCGCCGCGAACGCCTCGAACGCGGCTGCCGCGAACGCCGCGAACGCCGCGAACGCCGAGGGTGGCATCGTCGCCGGCGCCTTCCTCGTCGCGCCGCCGGACCCCGCGGCACCGGGCTTCCCCGCCGCCGCCTCCGGGTTCGGCGCGCCCAGTCCGATCCCGGCCGGCACCGCTGCGGCCCGGGTTCCGACCCGCCTGGTGGTGAGCGACGACGACCCGTACTGCACCGCCGACCGTGCCCTGGCGTTCGCGGAGACGATGGGCGCCGCGGTGCTGCGGGTCGGCCCGCTCGGCCACGTCAACGTCGCCAGCGGCGTCGGTGCATGGCCCGCCGGTCGGGAGCTCCTGGACGCGTTCGAGCAGAGGCTCTGACCCGCGCCCCGGAGCGGCGGGCGACACGCCGTTCACGTTCGGGGCGATATGGCAGGGATTGCTGCGACACACCGCGGATGTCCCGACTTCCGGTGCTCGCGATATTTATCCTTCGGGCATGGAGACCCAGTCCGGTGCACGTACCCCCCTCGTCGACCCGTTCGGTCGCGAGGTCGAGGAGTGGCTCCGGGACGCCCCGGCGACGCGCACGCCGTACGTGGCAGACCTCGTGGTCCCGCCCGTCACCGGCCCGGTGCAGCGCCCCGACGCCGTGGCTGACGCCACCGCCGTCCAGACGCCGGACGTCAGCACCGAGACGCCCGCAGCCAGCGAGACGCCCGCAGCCAGCACCGAGACGCCCGCAGCCCCCGCAGCCCCCGCGTTCCGCCGCGACCGCGCCCGGCACGCCGCCGTCTGCGCCCCCTCGTTCCCCGAACCGCCGGAGCGCCTCGCCCTGCGCATCGAGGACCTCGCGATCGAGGTGTCGTCGTCCACCGGTCGCAGCACCATCGAGCGGATCGTCCTGCTCGAGGACGAGGTCCGTCGCCGCGACGAGGACCTCGCCCGCCTCGCCGCCTGGGAGGCAACCGTCGACGGCGCGGACGACCCCGAGGTCACCGCGGCCCGCGCCTTCGCCCAGACCGTCTTCGCGGACCTGCTCGAGGACGCCGCCGCCGAGTCGGACCGACGCGACCGCGCAGCCGCCCGCCGTGCCGCGACCGCCCCGGTCGCCGTCGCGACCGGCGTCGTCCCCGCTCCCGCGGTGGCCGTGGTCCGCCCGGCACCGGCGGCAGCCGCCGCACCTGGGGCCGACGTCGTCACGGCGACCCCGGCCGTGGCGCTGGTCGCCCCGGAACGCGACGAGCCCGTGCGACCGGTGCTGGGCCTCCCGGCCGTGTCGCCGGTGTCCGCGAACACGCGACCCACCCCGCTCGTCCAGCCCGCCACCGGGCCGACGGTCATCGACCGTGCCGCGTTCGCGGCCGCCCTCACCGCCCACCAGGGCACGACCGCGAGCACGCCCGTCGTGCTGCCGGACGCGATCGCCGTGCCCGGCGGCGAGACGGCCGCACCGGCGAGCGTCGACACCGACACCGACGAGCCGGCCCGGCCCGGCTGGTGGTCGCGACTCGTCGCCGGCCTGCTCCGTGCGCTCGGTCGCCGCTGACCGGGAGGCCCGGATCACCCCGCGCGGACCGGCTGCCGGTGCCGACGCGGTCGCCTCGGTAGACTGACGGGATGCCGACGCTCCGCGAACTCCAGGCCGTGATCGAAGACCTGTGGCCCGCCGCAGGAGCCGAGTCGTGGGACGCCGTAGGACTGGTCGCCGGGGACCCGGACGCCACCGTTGAGCACGTCCACCTGGCCGTCGACGCCGTCCCCGCGACCGCGCGTGAAGCGGTCGAGTTCGGTGCCGGGCTCCTCCTCACGCACCACCCGCTGTTGCTGCGCGGCGTCACGACGATCGCCGAGTCGACCTACAAGGGCAGCGTCCTCGCGACCCTCGTGCGCGGTGGCAGCGCCCTGATCGCGGCCCACACCAACGCCGACGTCGTCACCACCGGCACCTCGGCCGTGCTCGCCGACCGGATCGGACTGACCGACCAGCGACCGCTCGACGCCGGCACCGACCCCGCGACGGGCATCGGCCGCGTCGGCGTCCTCGCCGAGGGCACGACCCTCGGCGCCCTGGCACGGAAGCTCGTCGACCTGCTGCCGCCCACCGCGACCGGGGTCCGGGTGTCCGGCGACTTCGACCAGACCGTCCGCACCGTGGCGCTGTGCGCCGGCGCGGGGGACTCCCTGCTCGGCCACCCCGCCGTCCTCGCTGCCGACGTGTACATCACGAGCGACCTCCGCCACCACCCGGCGTCCGAGTTCCGCGAGCAGGCACTGCTCGGCGGCGGTCCCGCCCTCATCGACACCTCACACTGGGCCACTGAGTGGCTCTGGCTCGACGTCGCGGCCGCGCAACTGCGCCAGGCCGCGGGCGTCCGGGTCACCGTGAGCGACCTTCGCACCGACCCGTGGGACTTCGCGGTCCTGCCGGCGGCCGAACCCACCACCCCCACTGAAGGAGTCTGACCATGAAGGCAGCACCCGAGGACCAGGTCATCCTCCTCGACGTCCAACGACTCGACAACGACGTCACCCGCATCGCGCACCGCATCACGTCGCTGCAGAAGGGCGACCAGCTCACCGGACTCGGCACCAAGGCCGCCGGGCTGCGCAGCGAACTCGTCACCGCCACCGGCCTGGTCGAGGACGCCGAACGCGAACTCGCCCGCCTCGAGTCCGACACCGCCACGGCGCAGGCCCGGGTCGAGCGCGACACCACGATGCTGCAGAACGTGTCGAACTCGAAGGACGCGACCGGGCTGCAGAACGAGCTCGAGTCGCTGCAGCGCCGCATCGGTGGCCTCGAGACCGCCGAGCTCGAGGTCATGGAGAACCTCGACGGCCTCCGCGCCCGGGTCGGCGACATCGAGGCCCAGCTCGCCGACGTCGAAGCCGCCCGCTCCAGCCTGGTGGCCGAGCGTGACGCCGAGATCGCGCGGTTGTCGTCCGACCGCTCCTCTGCCGAGCAGGCCCGGGCCGACGTCGCCGCGAAGGTGCCGGCCGAGCTGCTCGCGCTCTACGACCGGCAGCGTGCCCGCTACGGCTTCGGTGCGTCGCTGCTGCAGGGCGGGGTGTCGACGGCGTCGGGCGTGGCGCTGAACAACTCGGACCTGCAGGACATCCGCCGGGCCGCGCCGGACGACGTCGTGCTGTGCCCGGACAGCGACGCGATCCTGGTGCGGACGGCCGAGTCGGGGCTGTAGCCGCTCGCACGCTGCCGACGGCAGGCGCGGAGCCAGCTGGCACCGCGCCTCCCGTCCGTGGTGCACGGTGCGGGGGCGCACGATGCGGGGTCCGTCGCCTGGTGCGAGCTTGCACGCTCGGTGCGGCGTTGTGGCGCTGCACCGAGCGTGCAACCTCACACGGGATCGCGAGCGCCGCACCGTGCGTCGAGCACGGCTCTCGTGGAAGTGGGGCGAATGGGCCGGCCGTACGCCGGGTTCTGTCCCGCCGCTTGCACGGCGGTGACGGCCATCTCTCTCGGACCGACGTTGCCGTCGGCCTCCAGCGGTCTACCCGAGGACTCGGCGAGCAGCCTCAGCGTCCTCTGTCTGACCTTGCTCCGGGCGAGGTTTACCGAGCGGATCCGGTCACCCGGACCCCTGGTGGTCTCTTACACCACCGTTTCACCCTTACCGACGTTGCCGCCGGCGGTCTGCTTTCTGTGGCACTGTCTCGCGGATTGCTCCGGGTGGGTGTTACCCACCGCCCTGCTCTGTGGAGCCCGGACGTTCCTCGGCACTCCCGGGGGAGTGACGCGACCGTCTCACCGACCCATTCGCAGGGCCGAGTCTACCGGCCCCACGCCCGTGCCCGTGCCCGGCCCTCGGCTCTCGGTCCCCGGTCCCGAGGTTCCGGGTCCCCGGTCCCCGGTCCCCGGTCCCGAGGTTCCGGGATCTCGGCATGTCGGCGCGCACGAGGGGTCCCCGTGGAACCTCGGCGCACTGCAGGCGGCGAGTCGTGGAACCTCGGTGCCAGCGGCCGGGCGCGTCGAACCACGCTCACACCGCACGGAGCGGGCCCGACGATCCGACCGGCCGCCCGGTCAGGCGCTGCGGGCAGCCAGGGTCGCGGCACCGATGATGCCGGCGTTGTTGCGCAGCGTCGCAGGGATGATCTCCGCCTGCAGGTCGAGCAGCGGCAGGAACTCCTCGTACTGCTTCGACACGCCGCCGCCGACGACGAAGAGCTCGGGGGAGAGCAGGGCCTCGAGCGTCGAGTAGTAGGTCTGCAGGCGCTTCGCCCAGTGCTTCCACGACAGGTCGTCGCGCTCCTTGGCCGCGAAGGACGCGCGTGACTCGGCGTCGTGCCCGTCGATCTCCAGGTGCCCGAGCTCCGAGTTCACGATGAGCACACCGTCGTTGATGAGCGCGCTGCCGATCCCGGTGCCGAGCGTCGTGACGATCACCAGGCCGTCCTTGCCCTTCGCGGCGCCGAACTGCTGCTCGGCGAACCCGGCGGCGTCGGCGTCGTTGACGAAGTGGATGGCGCGGCCGAGCTCCTTCTCGAACAGCGCCTCGGCCTCGAAGCCGATCCACTTCTTCGAGACGTTCGCAGCCGACATGGTCTTGCCGTCCCGCACGATCGCGGGGAAGCACACGCCGACGGGGACGTCGGCCGCGGGGGCGAGCTCCTCGAGGATCGACGCGACGACGGCGGTGATGTCGTGGGGCTTCCCGCCCTCCGGGGTGGCCTTCTTGATGCGGTCCGTGGTCAGTTCACCGGACGCGACGTCGACGATCGCGCCCTTGATGCCCGTACCACCGATGTCGACGCCGACTGCGAGGGAGGTCATGAGGTTGTCGTGCCTTTCGGTTGCCTGCCGGAGTGCCCGGTCAGGAAGGGGTGTCCGGTCAGGAGACGGTGAGGAGCTCCGCGCCGCGTTCGGTGACGACGAGGGTGTGCTCGAACTGGGCGGTCCACGACTTGTCGCGCGTCGAGACCGTCCAGTCGTCGGACCAGATGTCGGCCTCGATCCCGCCGAGGGTCAGCATGGGCTCGATGGTGAACACCATGCCCTGCTCGATGACGTCGTCGTACTGCGGCGCGTCGTAGTGCGGGATGATCAGGCCGGAGTGGAAGGCACGACCCACGCCGTGGCCGGTGTAGTCGCGGACCACGCCGTAGCCGAAGCGCTTCGCGTACGCCTCGATGGCGCGGCCGATGACGTTCACCTGCCGGCCCGGTGCGACGGCCTTGATGCCGCGCTCGAGGGCGAGCCGGGTGCGGGTCACGAGGTCCTCGACCTCCTGCGACGCCTGACCGACGATGAAGGTGCGGTTCGTGTCGCCGTGCATCCCGTCCTTGTAGGCGGTGATGTCGATGTTGACGAGGTCGCCCTCCTGCAGGACGGTGTCGTCGGGGATGCCGTGGCAGATGACCTCGTTGAGGCTCGAGCACAGGGACTTCGGGTAGCCGCGGTACCCGAGCGTCGACGGGTAGGCGCCGTGTGCGACGACGAAGTCGTGGCCGATGCGGTCGAGTTCGTCGGTGGTCACGCCGGGACGGATCGCCGCGCCGACGGCGTCGATGGCCTGGGACGCGATGCGGCCGGCGGTGCGGATGCGCTCGACCTCGTCGGGGGAGTACGTGTCACCGAGGCCGTGCTCGTGCGGTTCGACCTTGCCGACGTACTCCGGGCGCTCGATGTCCTTCGGGACGGGCCGGAGCGGGGAGATGCGGCCGGCGGTCAGGTGTCCGTGTTCGTCCCGGGGCATGCCGACCACTCTAGCCGCGGCGCGACGCGCCGAGCGCAACCGCCCCACGGTGCGGCCCGACGGGGTGGGCGTGACTGCCTGGAGGCCCGGTGCGGGTCCGGCGGACCGGCACCGGGCCTCCAGGCCGTCACCTGGGTACGGTGGGCGACATGAGCGACGAACGCATCGAGTCCCAGTGGTGGTTCAACGACAAGACCGGCCAGGTCGAGCAGGGTCCGCAGTCCCCGCAGCGTGACCGCATCGGCCCGTTCGACACGCGCGAGGAAGCGCAGCACGCGCTCGACCGCATCGCGGCGAACAACGAGAAGTGGGACGCCGACGACCAGTGACGGACCTGCGACGGCACCGTGACGGACCACTGACGCGTCGCACGGCCCCGCGCACGCCGCCGGACCACTAGCCTGGGACGAGGCCCGCCCGCGGCCACCCGATACACGGAAAGGTCGTGCATGGACAAGCAGACGGACTTCGTGCTCCGCACCATCGAGGAGCGCGGCATCAAGTTCATCCGACTCTGGTTCACGGACGTCATCGGGACGCTGAAGTCGGTGGCGATCGCCCCGGCCGAGGTCGAGGGTGCCTTCGCCGAGGGCATCGGGTTCGACGGCTCCGCGATCGAGGGCCTCTCCCGCTCGTACGAGGCCGACGTGCTCGCGCACCCGGACCCCTCGACGTTCCAGATCCTGCCGTGGCGCGGCGAGGTCGACCCGACCGCGCGGATGTTCTGCGACATCACGACGCCGGACGGCCAGCCCGCCGTCGCCGACCCGCGCAACGTGCTGAAGCGCACGCTGGCCCGGGCGAGCGAGCGTGGGTTCACGTTCTACACGCATCCCGAGATCGAGTTCTACCTGCTCAAGAGCCGCGAGTGGAAGGACGGCGGGCCGCAGCCCGTCGACCAGGCCGGCTACTTCGACAACGTCCCCGGCGGCAGCGCGCACGACTTCCGTCGTCGCTCCGTCCGGATGCTCGAGGACCTCGGCATCTCGGTGGAGTTCAGCCACCACGAGGCCGGCCCGGGCCAGAACGAGATCGACCTCCGCTACGCCGACGCACTGACGATGGCGGACAACATCATGACCTTCCGCACCGTCGTGAAGGAGGTCGCGATCGAGCAGGGCGTCTACGCGACCTTCATGCCGAAGCCGATCTCCGGTCAGCCGGGCTCGGGCATGCACACGCACGTCTCGCTCTTCGAGGGCGACCAGAACGCGTTCTACGAGGCCGGCGGCGAGTACCAGCTGTCCCGCACCGCCAAGCACTTCATCGCCGGCGTGCTCAAGCACGCACCGGAGATCACCGCGGTCACGAACCAGTTCGTGAACTCGTACAAGCGCCTCTGGGGTGGCGACGAAGCCCCGTCCTTCGTGACGTGGGGCCACAACAACCGCTCGGCGCTCGTGCGCGTGCCGCTGTACAAGCCCAACAAGGGCCAGTCGTCGCGCATCGAGTACCGCGGCATCGACTCGGCGGCGAACCCGTACCTGGCGTACTCGCTGCTGCTCGCTGCGGGGCTGAAGGGCATCGAGGAAGAGTACGAGCTGCCGGCCGAGGCCGAGCACGACGTCTGGAGCCTGACCGACGCCGAGCGTCGTGCCCTCGGGTACAGCCAGCTGCCATCGAGCCTCGACCACGCCCTCAGCCTGATGGAGGACTCCGAGCTCGTCGCCGAGACGCTCGGCGAGCACGTGTTCAACTTCGTGCTCCTCAACAAGCGGCAGGAGTGGAAGCGCTACCGCGACCAGGTCACGCCGTTCGAGCTCGACACCAACCTCGGCGCCCTCTGAGCGAGCGCACCAGATGACCGGTCGGACGACGTCGTCGCGTTCCGAGTTGGCCCGCCTGGGCTTCGCCGAGCTGTCGGAGAGCCTGGAGCGGATCGCCGACCTGGAGGCGCGGTTCGGCTCCGTCGTGCCGCTTCCGGTCAGCGGGACCCCGGCGCTCTGGGGCATCACCGCGGATCCCGACGGCGCGCTGCGGCTGCTGGAACGGCTGTTGGAGCGTGCTCCGGACGAGCTCCGCCCCGTCCTGGCGGACGAGGCGGCGACGGAACGGCTGATCCGCCTGCTCGGCGCCTCGGTCGGTCTGGGTGAGTTCCTGCACCGTCGGCCCGCCGAGCTCGCACTGCTGCTCGAGCCCGTCGTCGCGCCGTGGTCGCAGGAGCGGTACACGGCGTCGCTGCTCGAGGCGATCGACGGTGCCACCGGCGAGGACGCACGGATGTGCCTGCGGGTGCGGTACCGCCGGCACCTCGCGCAGATCGCCCTGTACGACGTGCTGCACTCGTCGCCGACCGAGGCGTTCCCGGCCGTCGCTGCCGGACTGGCCGACCTCGCCGGGGCAGCGCTCGACGCCGCGGTCGACGTCGCCCGGCGCGAGGTGCCGTTCCCGGCCGCCGACGTCGCCGCCACCCCGCTCGCGGTGATCGCGATGGGCAAGGCCGGCGCACGCGAGCTCAACTACGTCAGCGACGTCGACGTCATCTTCGTCACCGAGTCCACCGACGACATCGGCACCGACCGTGCCGTCCTCATCTCGACGCGGATCGCGATCGCCGCGACCCACGCGATCACCGACCTGGCTGCCGAACCCGGTCTGTGGGAGGTCGACGCGAACCTGCGACCGGAGGGCAAGGACGGTGCCCTCGTCCGCACGCTCGACTCGCACGTCGCGTACTACGAACGCTGGGCGAAGTCGTGGGAGTTCCAGGCGCTCCTCAAGGCCCGGCCGATCGCCGGTTCGGCCGACCTCGGTGCACGCTACGCCGAGGCGGTCGCACCGTTCGTGTGGAGCTCGTCGGCGCGCCCCGGGTTCGTCGAGTCGGTGCAGCGGATGCGCGAGCGCGTCACCGACCACATCCCCGACGGCGAGGTCGACCGGCAGCTCAAGCTCGGTCCGGGTGGCCTGCGCGACGTCGAGTTCACGGTGCAGCTCCTGCAGCTCGTGCACGGACGTGACGACGAGTCCGTTCGAGTCCGTTCCACCCTCGAGGCGATGGACGCCCTGACCGCCGCCGGGTACGTCGGACGCGCCGAGGCCGCCCACTTCGGTCCGGACTACGCGCTGCTCCGAGTCCTCGAACACCGCATCCAGCTCCGCCGACTGCAGCGGACGCACCTGATGCCGACCGATGAGGACGAGCTCCGCGTCCTCGCCCGGTCGAGCGGTCTGGCCTCCTCGGCCGCAGCCCTCGAGACCCGGTGGCGCGCGGTCAAGCTCGAGGTCCGGGGCCTGCACGAGCGGCTGTTCTACCGTCCGCTGCTGTCCGCCGTCGCCACGACCGAGGGCGAGATCGTGCTGACCGACGACCAGGTCGTCGACCGGCTCGCTGGCGTCGGGTTCGTCGACCCGCCCGGTGCGCTGCGGCACATCCGGGCGCTCACTCAGGGCACGAGCCGACGTGCGGCGATCCAGCGGAACCTGCTGCCGGTGCTCCTGCGGTGGATGGCCGAGGGGCCGGCGCCCGACCGGGCCCTGCTGGCGTTCCGACGGCTCAGCGACACCCTGGGGGAGTCCAGCTGGTTCCTCCGGATGCTCCGCGACTCGTCCGGGGCTGCGCACTCGCTGACCACTGTGCTGTCGGAGTCGGCGTTCCTGTCCGGTCTGCTCGAGCGGTTCCCCGAGGCCGTTGCCTGGCTCGACGAGCCCGAGTCGCTCCTGCGTGCCCGCCCGATGGACTCGTTGCTCGCCGAGATGACCGCGACCACGGCGCGGCACGGCAACGACGTCGACGGTGCGGCCAGCCTGCTGCGCTCGGCGCGCCGCCGCGAGACCCTCCGTCTCGGCATGGCGGCGGTGCTCGGCCACCTCGACGTGGACGCCCTGGGCGCTGCACTCAGCGACGTGACCGAGGCGACGCTCGCCGGGGCGCTCGCGCTCGCCCGACGCGACGCCCCCGCGGACTTCGAGTTCGGGATCATCGCGATGGGACGCTACGGCGGACGGGAGCTCGGCTTCGGTTCCGACGCCGACGTCCTCTACGTGTACCGCGCGCCGGACCTGGCGACCGAGGTGGCCTCCCGCACGGCACAGACCATCGTGCGCGAGCTGAACCGGCTCACCGAGGACACCGTCCACCCGCTCGACCTCGACATCGACCTGCGCCCCGAGGGCAAGAACGGCCCGGTGGCGCGCACGCTGGAGTCCTACGGCGCCTACTACGCCCGGTGGTCGCTGACGTGGGAGGCGCAGGCGCTGCTCCGTGCCCGTGGCGCCGTCGGCGACGCCCAGCTGCTCCGGGACTTCGAGCACCTGGCCGACCGCACGCGCTACCCGGAGCGCATCGACGAGAACGAGGTGCGCGAGGTCCGACGCATCAAGGCCCGCGTCGAGTCCGAGCGGCTGCCCCGCGGTGCTGACCCGGCTCGTCACCTCAAGCTCGGGCGCGGATCGCTCAGCGACGTCGAGTGGTTCGTCCAGCTCCTGCAGCTCCAGCACGCGCTCGAGTTCCCCGCGCTCCGCACGACCTCGACGCTCGAGGCACTCGACGGTGCCGTGGCCGCCGGGTTCGTCAGCGCCGACGACGGCGAGCGGCTCGGCGCGGCCTGGCGCTTCTCCTCGCGGACGCGCAGTGCGCTGGTGCTCTGGTCGGGGAAGACGACCGACGTCCTGCCCGTCGACCGCGTCCAGCTCGAGGGTGTCGCGCGGCTGATGGAGTACCCGCCCGGCTCGGCGAGCGAGCTCGAAGAGGACTACCTCGGCGTCACCCGACGCGCACGACAGGTCTTCGAGCGCGAGTTCTACGGCGCCTGACCCAGCGGCGACACGCCCGAGGTCGCGCGCCCGGCACGGAACCGAGCAGTCGTCGGAGGTTAAATCTCCGTGTCACGCAGTGTCCCCCGTTGCGACGCTGGCCGTACCCCTGTTCGGACCGCGCCGGTACTGTTACCACGTCGTGACCGAACTCCCACCTGACCTCCAGGCGCTCATTTCCGGTGCCCCCCGACACGCCACGCAACCACCTGCTGACCGGGGGTTTCCGCCCGAGCCGACCCGCGCCTCCCGGCCCCGGTCCACGTGTGTACCGGCGGCCGATGTCGGGCAGGTGGTCCGCAGGAGTGCTGTCAGCACGAGGGGGGACCACCGGTCCCGGTGGAGATGGGGACAAGTGTGTACCCCGTAACGCGCCCGTAACGCCCCCGGACGGGGGTCGCGTTGCGCCGGGGTTCAGGTTTCTGCGTCAATGGGGTCACCCGAACCGACCCTGATTCCCCAACGTCGCGGAATCTCCACCTCGAACGTTGAAGCAGGGATCAGTGTTCACCTTCATTCTGCAGATCAGGCAGATGGTCGAAGGCCACCCCGAGTTCTACCTGTTCGCCGTGTACTCCGCGGTGATCTGGTTGCTCTGGTTGGTCAAGGTCGTCATCTCCGCCCGTTACCGCCCGTTCACCGGCACCTTCGTCGGTACCACCAGCGTCGTCGTCCCCGTCGTGGACGAACCGCTCGACCTGTTCCGCGACGTCATCGGTCGCATGGTCGAGCAGCGACCCGGCGAGATCATCGTCGTCATCAACGGCGCCCGCAACGAGGCGCTCGAAGCCGTCTGCGACGAGTTCGCCCCGCTCGTCCGCTGGACGCACACGCCCATCCCGGGCAAGCGCAACGCCGTCAAGGTCGGCACCGAGATGTCCAACGGTGACATCACGGTGCTCGTCGACTCGGACACCGTCTGGACCCCCGGCGCGCTCGAGGAGCTCCTCAAGCCGTTCGCCGACGAGTCCGTCGGCGGTGTCACGACGCGGCAGCGCATCCTCGAACCCGAGCGCAGCTGGATCACCCGCTGGGCCGACTGGCTCGAGAACTCGCGAGCGCTCTACTCGATGCCCGCGCAGAGCGTCCTCGGGCAGATCGGCTGCCTGCCCGGGCGCACGATCGCCTTCCGGCGGAGCATCCTGATGCGCGTCATGGACAAGTTCATGCACGAGAAGTTCATGGGCGTGTTCCTCGAGGTCTCCGACGACCGCACGCTCACGAACCTCACGCTCAAGGAGGGGTACCGGACCGTCTACCAGTACACCTCGCTGGTCTACACGGACGCCCCGCTGCAGGTGAAGAAGCTGTTCAAGCAGCAGCTCCGCTGGGCCCGCGGTTCGCAGTACAACACGCTGCGCATGCTGCCGTGGATGCTCGGTCACGCCCCGGTGCTCGCGGCGTTCTTCATCACCGACATCATCCTGCCGTTCATGCTCTTCGGCGTGATCGCCGGTTGGATCTACCGGGCCTTCACCGGGCAGGGCGAGAACCTGTACCAGGGCATCCTGTCGCAGTACGGATTCTCGACGGGCTTCGTCTACGTCGCCGCACTGATGGTCGTCTCGTCGGTGCTCAGCATGGCCATCCGGCAGATGCGCCACCTGGCCGAGAAGCCGAGTGACTTCTTCCGCCTGCCGATGTTCATCATCGTGTCGACGTTCTTCCTCATGCCGATCCGGCTCATCGGCTTCTTCCGCCTGGCGCACGCGTCCGGCTGGGGGACCCGTGCGGGCGCCTACGCCGGCGGTCCGATGCAGGAGGACCCGTCCGACGCGGCGCAGCCGTCGTCCTTCGGCACCCAGACCCCGGTGAGCCCGATCGACGCCGCGGACCGTGCTCGGGCCGTCGACGGCCGCGTGCCCCTCGGGAGCGACCAGGTGGCCGTGGACCGCGCGTTCGACGAGCTCTTCGGGGCCGACGCCACCACCAACTCCACCACGACCGTGCTCGCGACCCGGCGCGAGGCCGCTGCTGCAGCAGCAGTGCAGCCCGCAGCCCCACGGACCGCCCCCGTGAAGGCCCGCCGGTACAACCCGTACGCCGCGATCCCGTACTGCATCGGCATCGCGATCTTCGTCCTGGAGGCCTTCCTCATTGTCTGACATCATCCGCTCCTCCAGTACGTGGTGGGCGCAGTCGAGCAAGCACGCCCGCTGGACGGCCGTCGGCACGACCGCCATCGTCCTCGCCCTCGCCCTCATCACCTGGTCGGTCTGGGTCTCCCCGGCCGGCCCCGTCTCCACCGCCGTCCACCAGGCCCTCGGGGTCACCGCCCCGAAGGCCAAGAAGGTGTCGGCCGCCGAACTGCAGACGCAGCTCGACGCCGCCCAGGACCGCATCTGGGCGCTCGAGGGCAAGCTCGACTCCCGCACGGCCCAGGCCGGGTCGCGTGGCGACCAGATCACGGAGCTCAAGGCGCAGATCGCGTCGCTCCAGTCCCAGCTCGGTGCGGCGAAGAACTCGGGAGGCTCGTCCTCCGTCAGCGCGTCGGGTTCCGGTGCGAACGGGGCCGGCACCTCGGGCTCCGGTTCCGGGTCCGGCTCGGTCGCGTCCGACAACGGGTCGGGCGCCGGGTCGGGCAGCGGTTCGGCCGGTGGTTCGGGTGGCGGCAACGGCGGGGTGACCAACCCCAACCCCGGTCCGTCGACCGACCCGGGCACCACGCCCGTCGCCGTGCCGACCAAGGCCGAGATCCTCGGGCAGCAGTCGCGCTGGTACGGCCTCTACACGGCGCAGTCCCCGTTCAACTGGGCCGAGTACGACGAGGTCTCCCGGCAGGTCGGCACCGCGTCGAACATGACCGGGTTCTTCCAGGGCTTCGACCAGGAGTTCAACGCGAGTGCGATCCAGCGCTCGTGGGCGAACGGCCGCGTGCCGCTCATGACCTGGGAGACCGCGCCCGCGCAGACCGGCAACGACCAGAAGTACGTCGCCGGCTACACCAACAAGGACATCACCGACGGTGACTTCGACGCGTACCTGACGAAGTACGCCAAGGCGCTGAAGGCGAACGGGCAGCCGATGGTCATCCGTCTCGACCACGAGATGAACGGCTCCTGGTACAACTGGTCCGAGGGCGACGCCCAGCAGAACGCGAAGCAGTCGTACGTGAAGATGTGGCAGCACGTGCACGACGTCTTCCAGGCGAACGGCGCGAACGACTACGTCATCTGGAACTGGGCGCCGAGCCGCATCGACAAGCTCGGCAACGCGAAGTACCAGACGCTCGACTACATGCAGAACTACTACCCGGGTGCCGACTACGTCGACTGGGTCGGCATGAGCGGGTACTACCGCACGGCCTCCGAGGACCCGACCTTCGCGAACACCTTCGCCGCCACCGTGCAGCAGCTGCGCGAGGTCGCACCGGGCAAGAAGATCCTGCTCAGTGAGATCGGCGCCACCGAGAGCGGCACCACCGTCTCGGGCGGCCAGAAGTCGAAGTGGATCACCTCGCTCTTCGACGCCCTGGCCGACCCCGCCAACGCCGACATCATCGGGTTCTCGTACTTCAGCGAGACCGCGACCACGGTCGTGGACGGCGTCCGCTCCACCAACGACTGGCGACTCAACTCGCGAGCCGACTCCCTGGCGGCCTTCGCCGAGGGCATCAAGCGCAACGACATCGACTACGACCTGCAGGAGGTCACGCCATGACCGCGTCCAAGAAGTCGCCCGACCAGGCCGACACCCGCCCCGCACCCGTCATCAGCGTCATCGGCACCGGCTACCTCGGTGCCACCCACGCGGCCGCCATGGCCGAGATGGGCTTCGAGACCATCGGCGTGGACGTCGACCCGGCGAAGCTCGCCGCGTTGTCCGCCGGCGAGGTGCCGTTCTTCGAGCCCGGCCTGCCCGAGCTCATCACGAAGCACGTCGCCAGCGGCAAGCTCCGCTTCACCGCCGACATCGCCTCGGCCGTCGCCGCAGCCGACGTTCACTTCGTCTGCGTCGGCACCCCGCAGAAGGCCGGCTCGCACGCCGCGAACCTGGCGTACGTCGAGAGCGCCACCCGCGGCGTCGCCGAGAACCTCACCCACCCGGGACTCATCGTCGGCAAGTCGACGGTCCCGGTCGGCACCGCTGCACGGCTCCGCGGCATCGTCCGCGAGTTCACGCCCTCGGGGATCGACGCCGAGCTCATCTGGAACCCGGAGTTCCTCCGCGAGGGCAAGGCCGTCGACGACACGCTGCACCCGGACCGCCTGGTCTGGGGCGGCGCGTCCGCGGCTGCCGACGCCGTCATCCGCGAGGTCTACGCCGCACCCATCAGCGAGGGCACCCCGGTCATCACCACCGACCTCGCGACGGCCGAGCTCGTCAAGGTGAGCGCCAACGCGTTCCTCGCCACGAAGATCTCGTTCATCAACGCGATCTCGGAGATGTGCGCGATCACGGGCGCCGACGTGTCGACGCTCGCCGATGCCCTCGGGCACGACGCCCGCATCGGCCGGAAGTTCCTGAACGCCGGCCTCGGGTTCGGCGGCGGGTGCCTGCCGAAGGACATCCGAGCGCTCATGTACCGCGCGAACGAGATCGGGGCGGGCCAGGTCGTCGGCCTCATGCAGCAGGTCGACGAGATCAACATGGGCCAGCGTCAGCGGGTCATCGACATGGCGATCGACTCGGCCGGGGGATCGGTGCTGAACCGTCGCGTGGCCGTCATCGGCGCTGCGTTCAAGCCCCTGACCGACGACGTGCGGGACTCCCCGGCGCTCAACGTGGCCGCTGCGCTCCACCTGCGCGGCGCACAGGTCACCCTCTGGGACCCTGAGGCGATGGAGCCGGCGAAGCGCTCGTTCCCGACGCTGAGCTACGCCGCGTCGATGACGGACGCGATCGAGGGCGCCGACGTCGTCCTCGTCCTCACCGAGTGGGACGAGATCATCACCGCCGACCCGGTCGCCCTCGGTGACCTCGTCGGTCGCCGCGTCGTGATCGACGCGCGCAACTGCCTCCCGGTCTCCGACTGGGTCAAAGCGGGGTGGACCGTCCGTTCCCTGGGGCGGCCCACGCCGGTCGCGGGTGCACCCGTGAGCGTCGCAGCGGGGACGAACGACTCGTTGGCCACGGCTCGCTAGTCACCGTTCGCGAAGCGGGGTCCGTGCCGGGCGGCACGGACCCCGTTCCCGTGTGCCCGGGTGCCGTGCCGAAACGGTCGTACCAGGCCGAGACGGGCGTGCCTGGTCGGAACTTTCCACCAGGTACGCCCGATCCGGCTTCTCAGTCCGGGTGCGATGGGAAGGAACGTGCGTCGCGACCAGCCGGGAGGCCCGGTGCCGGCCCGCCGGACCGGCACCGGGCCTCCAGGCGGTCGCCGCAACCGCCCACCCCGCCGAAGCGACACATTCCTGCGGATGATTCGCGGCGCACTGTCGCTGTCGCGGCACACAGAAGGCCCCGCACCTGACGGTGCGGGGCCTTCGTGTGTCAGCGAAGATCAGACGCCGAAGTAGAGCTCGTACTCGAACGGGTGCGGGCGCTGCGCCAGCGGGAGGATCTCGTTCTCACGCTTGTAGTCGATCCAGGTCTGGATGAGGTCCTCGGTGAAGACGTTGCCCTTCGTGAGGAACTCGTGGTCCGCCTCGAGGAAGTCGAGCGCCTCGTCGAGGGAGCCGGGGACCTGCGGGATGCCCTTGGCCTCTTCCGGGGGGAGCTCGTAGAGGTCCTTGTCGACGGGCTCGTGCGGCTCGATGCGGTTCTGGATGCCGTCGAGGCCCGCCATCAGCTGCGCGGCGAAGGCGAGGTACGGGTTGCCCGAGGCGTCCGGCGCGCGGAACTCGATGCGCTTGGCCTTCGGGTTGGTGCCCGTGATCGGGATGCGGATCGCAGCCGAACGGTTGCCGGCCGAGTAGACCAGGTTGACCGGCGCCTCGAAGCCCTTGACCAGGCGGTGGTACGAGTTGATCGACGGGTTGGTGAAGGCGAGCAGCGCCGGAGCGTGCTTCAGCAGACCGCCGATGTACCAACGGGCCAGGTCGGACAGGCCGCCGTAGCCGTTCTCGTCGTAGAAGAGCGGCTTGCCGTCCGACCAGAGCGACTGGTGGGTGTGCATGCCCGAGCCGTTGTCGCCGAAGAGCGGCTTCGGCATGAACGTGGCGACCTTGCCCCACTGGTCGGCCGTGTTCTTGACGATGTACTTGAACTTCAGGATGTCGTCCGCGGCGTGGACCATCGTGTCGAACTTGTAGTTGATCTCCTGCTGGCCGCCGGTGCCCACCTCGTGGTGCGAGCGCTCGAGCTCGAAGCCCGCGTCGATCAGCTTGAGGGTGATGTCGTCGCGCAAATCGGCGGTCTTGTCGACCGGCGACACGGGGAAGTAGCCACCCTTGTACGGGGTCTTGTTGGCGAGGTTGCCGCCCTCTTCGTCACGACCGGTGTTCCAGGCGCCCTCTTCGGAGTCGACCGCGTAGAACGACTCGTTCTGGGTGACGGAGTAGCGGACGTCGTCGAAGATGTAGAACTCGGCCTCGGGGGCGAAGAACGCGGTGTCTGCGATGCCCGTCGACGCGAGGTACTTCTCGGCCTTCTTCGCCACCTGGCGCGGGTCGCGGCCGTAGATCTCGCCGTTCCGCGGGTTGTAGATGTCGAAGATCATGATGAGCGTGCGCTCGGCGCGGAACTGGTCCACGTAGGCGGTGGTCACATCGGGGATCAGCTGCATGTCGGACTCGTGGATCGACGCGAACCCGCGGATCGAGGAGCCGTCGAAGAGCTGGCCGACCGAGAAGAAGTCCTCGTCGACGGTCGAGGCGGGGATGTTGAAGTGCTGCTGCACACCCGGCAGGTCCGTGAATCGGATGTCGAGGAACTTGACGTCGGTGTCCTTGATGAAGGCCAGGACCTCGGAGGAATCGCTGAACATGGGGGCCGATCTCCAATGGGTTGGGTGATGTCGGAGGTACCGATCAAGGCACCTCCGACGAGGCTATTGACACGGGGTTTCCCGGACGTGACTGAATTGTTTCAGGCGTGTTACGGGCGGCCCGTCGCCTACGCTGGGGGCATGGCCCGCAGCTCCTCCAGTCCGTCCGCGCCCTCCGAGCACCCCGATGGCTGGCCGGGCAAGGACCTCGGTCTGCCGGAGGAAGGACCCCGCAGCGTCGGTCGGATCGGACGCCGGATCGTCGCCCTGCTCATCGACGGAGCCCTCGCCGACCTCATCGCCTACGTGACCGGGGTCTGGTCGCCGGTCAACGGCTCCGGGGACATCGCCCACTCGTGGGTGCAGCTGGCGATCTTCGCCGCGCTCCAGGTGCTGTTCATCTGCCTGCTGTCCGGGTCGTTCGGGCACATCTGCGTCGGGCTGCGCGTCGTGCCGATGCGCGGGGGGTACGTGGGGGTGTGGCGCCCGGTCGTCCGGACCGTCCTGCTCTGCCTGGTGGTGCCGGCGCTCATCATCGACCGGGACAGCCGCGGCGCGCACGACCGCATCGCCGGCACGGTGCTCGTCCGCCGCTGACCCGGGGTCCTTTGGCTGGTGCGAGGTTGATCACTCCGTGCGTCGTTCCGTCCTCGCACCGAGTGAACAACCTCGCACCACTCGCGGCCCCCACCGGCCGCAGCGAACGCAGAACGCCCCCGACCTGGCACGGTCGGGGGCGTTCTGCGTGGTGGTCCGAGGACTGGTCAGCGCGGACGTCCGGCACGGGCACGCATCGGGTCCATGCCCTTCGGGATCGCGGCCGCGGGGCTCTGCGTCAGGGAGTCGAGGCGGTTCGCGACGGCCAGGACCTCGTTGCGGTTCAGCGACTTCTTGTACTTGTTCATCACGCGCGGGAGCTTGTGCAGCGTCACCGCTTCGTCACCGTCGCCGACGTGGACGATGTGCACCGCGACGTTCGGGACGATGCGCTGGACCTTGCGGCGCTCTTCCTCGACCTGACGGTTGAGGTTGCCGCGCTGGCCCTCGGTGATGAGGACGACGCCGGGGCGCCCCACCGCGCGGTAGACCGCGGACTGCGAGCGTCCGTGCACGGCGACGGGCATCTCGCTGGAGCGCCACTGTCGGCGCAGTGAGTTGGAGAGCACCGCACCGACGGCGCCGGGCTGGCCCTCGATCTGGGAGTACGCCGCCCGCTCGGCCAGCCGGCCGAGGACGATGAGGAAGAGCAGCACGCCCATCAGGACGCCGGCGACGATCCACAGGATCATCGCGAGCCAGTTCTGGCCCGGGAGCACCAGCGCCAACACGATGCCGAGGACGACGGGGCCGACGAATGCGAGGGCGAACCACCAGACGGACGACGGGTCGGCCCGTCGGGTCATCTGGAAGACCTGGAACATCTGCTTGAGACGCCCCGGCTCCTTCGCCTTCGTGTCTGTGGAAGTGCTGCGTGCCATGCTGACAGGATACGGCCTCTGCGGTCCGGGGGAGACCGCCGTCGGTCCGGCTGTGCGCGAACACGCGTTGTCCACAGACCGTGCAGGACGGACAGGAGGCCCGACCCGCCGCCGCCACGCTCGTCACCATGGACACGAGCACCGACCAGAGCATCGACGCCGCCCGCAGTGATCGTTGGGTCGTGCCGGCCGACGACGCTGCCGCGGCGTCCTGGATCGCAGACCGGTGCGCCTCCGGACACCGCCACCTGGTCCCCGTCGAGGCGGTGGGCCGGACCGGGGCCGGCGGGCTGGTGACCCTGCTCGACCGCCCACGCGGGACGCCGCTCCCGGTGGCGCTGGACCGCCTCGGCACCCCGACGACCGGGGTCGCCGTGACGCTCTGCGTACCGCTGCTCGAGCTCCTCGCCGCCGCCGTGGACGGCGCGGTGCGCCTCGGCGTCGCCGGGATCGACGACGTCCTGGTGGACGACGCCGGCGCCGTGGTGCTGTGCGATCACCCGGCTGGAGCCGTCCGCGACGGCACGGAGCTGCCCGGCGACGATGCTGCACGGGTCCTCGTACTCGCCGCCCGGGTCGTCTGGGACCGTGTCGACCCGCGCGATCCGAGTCGCGACGAGGTGGACGCTGCGCTCCTCGCGGCGCTCGACGGCGACCGCAGCACCGTGCGTGCGGCGCTCGACGCGGTCCGGGCTGCGGCGCCTCCGCGGCCGTTCCGGTGGGCCCCACCGCCGGCCGACCTGGTGTTCGTCGAGGCAGACCCGCCGGTCGTCACGACGGGCCCAGCGGCTCGACTGCGCGAGGTCGTCGAGTTCGGCATCCCGCTCGGTGCTGGTCGGCGGTTGCCGCTCCGCCGCGCCGTGGTCGGGGTCGTCGTCGCGATCGGCACGGTCGTCGCCGCGGTGTCCGTGCTCGGTGCCGGACCGGGAGCCGGTGCGGCTGGTGGTGGTGGCTGACGCCCCGGGTGCCGACGCGAACCCGAGTCGGAGCGGGAACGGGAACGGCCCCGGCTCCCCACGAGGGGAACCGGGGCCGTCGGCCGTCGTGCTGGGTCAGTACCCGAGGTTGGGGGCGAAGTTGCCCTCTTCCAGGCGGTTCTTGACCGCGACCAGGTAGCGCGAGGCGTCCGCACCGTCGATGATCCGGTGGTCGTACGACAGCGCGAGGTACACGAACGAACGGATCGCGATCGCTTCCTGGCCGTCGACCTTCACGACCGCGGGACGCTTCGTGACGATGCCGGTACCGAGGATCGCCGACTGCGGCAGGAACACCACGGGGGTGTCGAACAGCGCGCCACGCGAACCGGTGTTCGTGAGCGTGAACGTTCCGCCGGCGAGCTCGTCGGGCTTGAGCTGGTTGTTCCGGGTGCGCTCCGCGAGGTCCGCGATGGACTTCGAGAACTGCGCCAGGTCGAGCGAGGCTGCGTCCTTGATGACCGGGGTCAGCAGGCCGCGCTCGGTGTCCACCGCGATGGAGACGTTCTCGGACTCCGGGTAGACGATCTCGTCACCCTCGACCGTCGAGTTGATCTTCGGGTGGGCCTTGAGTGCCTCGGACGCCGCCAGGGCGAAGAACGGCATGAAGGAGAGCTTCGAACCGGTCTTCTCGAGGAACTCCGCCTTGTGCGCGTCGCGGAACTGCGCCACCTTCGTGACGTCCACCTCGACGACGCTCGTGAGCTGTGCGGTCGAGGTCATCGACTGCACGGCGCGCTCGGCCACGACCTTGCGCAGGCGGGTCATCTTCTCGCGGGTGCCGCGCAGTGGCGAGACCTCGGCGACGAACGGACCGGACACGGCAGCGGGTGCAGCTGCACCACCGGCGGCCGGGGCCTTCGCGACGGCCGCGAGCACGTCCTCTTTCCGGATGCGACCGCCGACACCGGAACCGGTGACGGTGGACAGGTCGACGCCCTGCTCGTTGGCGAGCTTGCGGACGAGCGGGGTGACGTAGCCGGAGGCCGCGCCGTCCTGCGTCGGGTTCGGCACCGCGGCGGCGGCGGTCGCGCTCGGCGCGGCCGGTGCGGGTGCGGCAGCGGCCGGCGCCGGGACGGCGGCCGGGGGTGCGGCGGCGGGCGGCGGAACCGGAGCCGCCTGCGGGACCGGAGCGGCCGCGG